>NZ_JBNNPF010000001.1:357136-559891 GCF_050275515.1 Streptomyces sp. NPDC004126
GGACAGCCGGACCGTACAGAAACCCGGACCGGACCCAACCCGGACCGGACCGACACCCCCACCGCACCGCCCCGCCCCGGACCGAAACCCGGACCGGACCCGGACCCAAGCCGGACCGCCGGACAGCCGGACCGTACAGAAACCCGGACCGGACCCAACCCGGACCGGACCGACACCCCCACCGCACCGCCCCGCCCCGGACCGAAACCCGGACCGCGTCAGCCCCGGACCGACCTGGTTCGCCCCCGGACCGTCCGCGCGAAGGTGCATGCCGGACGGTCGGACCGCCGGACCGGACCGCGTCGCCTGTCCGAGGCCGAGGTCGTCGAGCTGGTCCTCCCGGACGTTCCCACAGTCCTCGCGGCTGAGGGGAACGAGCAGATCACCAGGACGCAGCTGCGGGGCATCATGCGCGCCCGCGGAATCCCCCTCGGAAACGAGCACATCGGTCCCGTCCTGACCGCGCTTCGGGCCGCCACTGCCTCCACCACATCCTCCGAAGGAGCCACCCGCCGATGAAGACGTGCGACCGATTCACCGACCTGAAGGCCGGATACGAGCGCGACATCACGTTCCTGCGCAACCACGCCGCCCGTCACGCGGGCAGCACCGCCTCGAAGTCGAGCACGCGGCACGCACTGGCGGTGAAGCAGAACATGGCCAAGGCCCTCACCCGCCATTACACGCACTGCCCCCTGTGCGGGTGAGCGGCTCCTATGCCGGTACGGCGGCCCGGCCCAGCGCCCGGGCCGCCGCCCCGTTCCTGCACCTGGCCTCCCGTAAGGAGCCGAATCGCACATGACCTCCGTCGAGAACCCGCCCGAAGCAGTACAGGACCAGCCCTTCAGGCTGGCCAAACCCCCCAGCCGTGAAGACGGTTGCCCAGACGATAACTCGCTCCCAGGAGGAGCAAGTTATCGGCCAAGACGCTCTTCCCCGTCGGGGAAGCGCGTCTTGGCCAACCCCGCCCCAGGAGTGGCGGGAGCGGACCGGAGCCAGGGGGCTCCGGTTCACGAGGCAGCGACCGAGGGCGGATCGCAGCCGGAGGAGAAGCCCGCACCGCGGCGCAAGCGCCGCACCGCGAAGAGCGCCTCGCGCAAGCGCTCACCGAAAACCGATGTCGACAAGCGCAGCTACGTGTGCAGCGTCCGCCTCAACGACGACGAGAAGCACCGCCTCACCACAGCTGCCGCAGCAGCCCGCACGAGCCTGCCAGCGTTCCTCGCCCGCAGCGCCCTCGCCGCCGCCCGCGACGCCGATCACGCCGCCGGAGCCATCGCCGGCGAACGTGAGCTGATCTCCGAGATGTTCGCCGCCCGCCGACACCTCGGCCACGTCGGCAGCAACCTCAACCAGGTGGCCAGGGCCATCAACTCCGGCGACCGACCGTCCGACGCCCACCTCGACGCGATGCTGGCCGCCGTACGCCGGGCCACCGACCGGGTCCAGACCGCCACCGACCGACTCCTCGAACGCCTCTAGGAACACCTACCTTTCATGGTCCCCAAGATCCACAAGCGCGGGACGCGCACCATCGGCCTTCTGTACTACCTGTACGGCCCCGGCAAGGCCGAAGAGCACGTCGACCCGCACATGGTGGCTTCCTGGGACCACGCAGCTCCCGACCCGGGCCGCAACCCCGAGGCCACGTACAAGCAGCTGCAGCAGCTCCTCGACCAGCCGCTGGAACGGCTCGAGGAAAAGCACCGCCCGAAGAAGCACGTGTGGCACCTGTCCGTGCGCAACGGCCCCAGCGACCGGATCCTGTCCGACCAGGAGTGGGGCGACGTGGCTCGCCGCATGGTCGCCGCCGCCGGCATCGACGACCCCGAACAGCCATCCGGCTGCCGCTGGGTCGCCGTCCGGCACGCCGACGACCACATCCACATCCTGGCCACCCTCGTCGACGAGGACGGCTACAAACCGGATCTCGACTTCGACGCCGTCCGCGTGCAGGCCGAAGCCCGTCTCCTGGAGCAGGAACTAGGACTGCGCCGCCTCAACCCCGGTGACGGCACCGCCTCCAAGCGGCCCACCAGCGCCGAACGCCACAAGGCCACCCGCCAGGGCCGCGACCGCACCGCCCGCGAAGAACTCCGCGAGACCATCCGGCGGGCCGTGGCCGGCGCCGAGAGCGAGAAGGAGTTCGTCGACCGTCTGGGAGCCGCCGGCGTTCTGGTGCGCACGCGCGTCGCACCGTCCGGTGACCTCCTGGGGTACACGGTCGCGCTGCCCGGAGACGTCAACGCCCAAGGGGAACCGGTCTTCTATCCGGGTTCGAAGTTGGGCCCGGACCTGTCCCTGCCGCGGATCCGGGAGCGCTGGTCCGGCCGCCAGACTGGTAGCCGGGTCGCTGAGCAGACGGTGCCGTCGGGGCCCTCGTCGGCACGGCGCCGGGCGAGCGCGGCGCTGTGGCAGGCGGTGCTGGTCATGGACGGGGCAGACGACGGGGTGGCCGCGGCGTACATTGCGGCTGCAGGTGAGGTCCTGGACGCGCTCGCGAAGACGTCCGCTGCCCACACCCGGCGTGAACTGCGAGAAGCCGCCTTCGTGTTCGAGCGGGCCTCCCGCTCCCACGTGCGGGCTGAACGCGGTCACGACCGGGCCCTTCGCCAGGCTGCCCGCGACCTCGTCTACAGCGGTCCTGCGCTCGGGCGGGGTGAGGACGGGGCGACGACCGCGATGGTGATCGATGCCGTGTTCTTCCTGGTGACCGTGGCCGCGCACTGGCACGGGAGGAAGGCACACGCTCAGCAGGCCGCCGCCGCCCAGCTGGCCGCCGAGCACTTGCGCACGGCCTACCGGGCCGCCACCGCGCAGCCGATGGGTGTTCTGGCCGTACGGGGCCGGTCTCTGGCTCTTCCGGTGCTGCGCCGGCAGGTCTTGCGGGTTCGCGAAGCTCTGCCGTCTGCGTTGGCGGAGCAGGTCCTGGCGGAAGCCGGGTGGGCGGCGCTGGCAGCGACCCTGGCCGATGCCGAGGCGGCCGGGTACGACGCAACCGCCCTGCTGGCTGATGCGGCGGCCCGCCGGGAGCTGGCGAGCGCCGAGTCTCTGTCCGACGTACTGGTGTGGCGGCTGCGCCGTGCCGCGGACCTGCCGGCTGACGCCCAGGCGACGCCGCTGCCCGACGAGGGATCCGTCCGATCGGACCCCGCAGGGCGGAAGGCCGGGAACCCGGACGCGAAGGGCCCGCAGCGCCGCCGAAGGTGACCGGGCTTTCAGGAATTCGTGAGTTGCCGCAGCTGGGGGCGGTGGGGCACGCTTCATGACCCGCCGCCGTGTGCGGGGAGCCAACTCTGGGAGGGGAGCCCAAATGTTCGGTCGCAGGAAGGCGAAGCAGGAGCATGGGGAGATGGGACCGGCGGGTGTCCCGTGGCTGGCATACCCGGCGCCGCAGTGGCCCGCGCACGCCCAGCAGGCGCCCGAACCAGCTCCGGCCGCGCCCGTAGTGGACGACTTCCTGCCGCCGGACTTCCGGATGGACACCGACGACGAGCTGGCCGGCCGGTTCATGCCGTGGCGGCGCCCCCTGGTCGTCGACGGTGAGGTCCGCGCCTGCACGCAGTGCGAGTCCTATCGGGGCTGGGTGATCCTTTGCGCCCAAGGCCGGATCTGGCTGCGCTGCCCCGCCGGCCACGAGACCCTGGAGTCCCGCCTAGACGTGGCCTGGTACAACCGCAACAGCGGCCCGAGCAACGGCAAGTTCGGCACGCTCGAGGAGGGCCTGCGCTCCCTCGACCAATGATCCGGCACCGCGCCCCTGGACCCCCTGTATTCCTGCCCTGCCGCTCCGAGGAGGCGGCCACGGTCAGACCACTCGCATCCGACCCAGGGAACCCGTATGCGCCTGCGCCATTCCGCCATCCTCGCCAACACCTGCCTCGCCCTCTGGGCCCTGACCGGCTGTTCCGCCCCGACCTCCGACAGCGCGCCCGCCACGGCGCCGGCGGAGACGCATGTACCCACCGCCGCCGACCACGAAGTGCTGCCGTCTGAGCGGCTGGCGGACCGGCTGCTCACCGCCGACGATCTCGGCCCCGGCTACGCCGCCCGCCCCGCCGCAACCGCGACTTCGACTGAGGCGTCCGTCGAGGGCTGCCCGCAGCTGGAGAAGCTGGGCAGCGCCGCGGACAACCCGTACGCGATGTTCCCGAACCAGGGGAAGCGAGTCTTCACCGGCCCCGGCGGCACCCAGCTGACCGAGGAGTTGTACTCCGCACCGCCCACGGACCTCTCCGCGGGAGCCGGGCGGATCATGACCGCGATGGGCGCCTGCCCGTCGTACCAGCTGGTCACCGCCACCACCGTGGCAGAGGTCCGCACCCAGACGGTGCCGGTGGCCCGTCTCGGTGACGAGCAGTGGGGGCAGGTCCTCACCGTCGCCGTTGGCGGGCAGCGCACCATCGTCCAGCAAACCGTGATTCGCGCCGGTGCCGTGCTCCTGGTGGTCTCCGGAAGCCCGGCTGAAGTCACGGTCCACGCGCAGACCGCCCTGGCCAAGGCAACAGCCCGCTGAGCCCCTTTCCCCTTCAACCGATCTTGTGTTTGGAGGTTCCGTGACCGAGTTCGTGTCCGCCGAGGCCCTCACCCGTCTCGGGGCCACCGCCGATCCGCAGGTGCGGCTGATGGTGGCGCTCGCTGCCCTAGGAGCAGACCGGGCGCAGATCATTGGCGCCAGGTCCACCGGGCGCCGCGGTGAAATCGCGCTTCCGGAGAGCGAGCGAGCCACGGCGGCGTTCACCGAGCTGCAATCCCTGCTCGGCGCCGTCAACGCCCAAGTGGTGCGCCGCTCCGGCGTCCGTGCCCGTGCTGCCCATCTCGTGGAAGGTCTGGCCGCAGACGGGGTTCTCCCGGCTGTGCACTGGCACAAGCCCGGTGATCAGCCGCGCGGAGGTGCCCCGGGCCACGGCCTCTGACCAGTGGCCAAGGCCGCAGTCTCCGCCTGGCGCCCCGGCCGACTTCATGACCGTCCTGCAACGCAAAAGACCGACGGCCGGACCCAAGGGGGTCCGGCCGTCGGCGTATCAGACCGTCGCTTGCACCGTGAGCTGGCCCTCGCTGCTCTCCGGCAAGGTGTGTCGCAGCACCGGTGCGGGTGAGGCCAGAGAAGCGGCGAAGGCGGCAACGAGATCATGTGGCGTGCTGGCGGAGAACATGGCGGCCCACAGGAGCCCGGCGCCCATCCTCGGCTCGCACCATGCCTGCCATCCCGCCGCTTCCGACTCGGGATCGAGGACGAGCGGGTCGCCGTCTTGGATGCCCTCGTCCGGCAAGGTCGTCAAGACCATGCTGGCGGCCAGCCGCGGGTCGGACATGGCGCTGGGCGTGTCGATGTCGCGGACCCAGCCGCCGTCCGCCAGCGCGTCGAGAACGACCTGCGGCCCGGCGTAGCCGTGGGCGGGATCCGGGCGATCCTCAAGCGCGAGCAGGAAGTCGGTGACGGCCTCAGGCGGGGTTCCGGCGGAGAAATACCCATTCCACAGGGGAAGGCCAGCAGGGGTGGCGCGGGCGGAGACCGTCCAGGCCACTGGCTGATCGCCCAGGAGGATCGGCTCGTCGGCCAGCACCCACTGCGCCCAGCTCAGCGCGTCCGGAGCGACGTACAGGACGGTGCTGCGAAGAACCTGCCGGGCGTCGTCGGATTCGTCGGGCTCACGTCGGCCGCGGACGAGGGTGAGGCTGGTCCAGCCCGCAGCGGTGAGGTGGGAGCCGACCTGGTCGGCCAGGAGGCCGTCGTCTCCGGCGAGATGGCGCGGGGTGACCCAGTAAGCGGGAAGGGAAGGGAAGTCAGGGGACGGGGGCAGAAGTGCTCCTTGTCGTCAGGGTGTGTCGCGGCTCGTATCGTCGCCGGAGACCGCGCGCAGCCGCCGTCCACGGGTCGGCGGCTCGACCGGCGGCATCCATATAAGGGCCTCGGCAACCGGCCGAGGGAGGTACCCGTACTGCACCGCCTCCGCGTCCTCGGCGAGATAGACGACTGGTCGCCCGTCCCCATCCGTGTCCGCGGTCACAAAGCCCATCTTGTGGGCCATGGGAACGAAGGGGTTGATGGCGAGCCGGACCCGGGCGGAGGGGTCTGCCGCGGACAGGTGCTTGATCAGGCCGGCGACGGTCATCTCGGCGCCGGGCTCGGGCTGGGGTGCCACGGTTCTCCTCACGGGTGGAAAGCGCTGTGTCGAATACGGAATGCACCGCGCAGTCTGCGGGAACGGACTACGGAAAGACGGGCGAGCCGCTGGAGAGCGGGGGCGACGGGCCCCGGCCGCAAGGCGGCGGCATGGTCAGTGCTGTCGGCGAGCGGTGGCGAGCACCTCGGAAACGGTAGCGGCCACGAGCCGTGCCGGGGTCTGCGGATCGAAGACCACGCGGTAGCCGGGAACCTTCGCAGTGCCGGTGACGGCCAGAACCCAGCCCTCATCCTCAGCTCCGGGCCGGCCTTCGGGAAACCAGCCGAGGTAGAGTCGGCCGTCGGCCGAAGCGATGTGGGTGTCGGCCCGGTCGTCGACGACGAGAGTGAAGTCGCCGTTCGCCTCGGGGAAACAGTCGATGACCTCGGTCGGCTGGCCGGGCCCCAGAAGCCAGGTATGCAGTCGCAACTTCTCGATCGTGGTGCGAAACCCAGCGTTCGACAGCTCCACCGTCACAAGCATCACCTCTCTGACCTGCGAATATTCGAGATTTCAGGGAAGGTCGTCTAGGTTGACATGTACCGCAACGTTGCACCAGTCCTTGCAGGATCTTTCCTGTCTGCCATCGGCGAACTTGGCCTTAAGGCCAGTTGTGGGTCCTCAACAGCCGCGCCATATTCTCAGCGGCAATCGCATTCCCGGTGGAGGCAACCAGAAACTCCACCTCAACCGCTTCAACGGCTCCTGGCTCGACGGCCACCGGCTCGGCGGCAGCGACGAGATCAACCCGACGGTTCGCGAACCCGCCCTCATCACCTTCCAGAACAGGCTCCACGCCTACTATCCGCACCGCTTCTTCTCGAACCGCAACAAAATTCGCCACCGGGTCTTCCAGGGCGGGACCACCTGGACCGGCCAGGACATGACCCGCGACACCACCGACAGCTACGGCGCGGCCGTCATGGGCAACCGCCTCTACATCGCCCGCAAGGGCGGATACGCAACGGCCACACACACGACCAGACGATGTATCTCCTGAGCTGGGATGGCACGAGCTGGCACGGCCACCCCAACCTGCCCGCCAGGAGCATCCAGGGACCCGCGATCGTCGCCTACTGCGACCCCGACGGCACCAAGGACCAGCTCTTCGCCGTCTGGCGCGGACCCATGTACTGACCGAAGACCTGCGCCTGGGGCGCCAGCGGAGTGCGGGCGGCCTGTCCACCCCACGACCCCCTTGCCGGTGCAAGGGCACCAAAGACCGGGACAGAGCGTTCAGTCGGCCGCTAAGAGGGTGGCAACCGACTCGGTGCGATGCAGACACAGGCACTCAGCTTGGGTGGTGGCTGTCCCTGCACCCCGCGGAGATCACTCGTTGGTAGTGCATCTCTCCATCTGTGGAGTGAATCCGTCCTGGCCGGTGGGCCGGGATGCAGCGCCTCTGTGATTGGCTCGCTGAGGTTATGTGCAACAGGCTGACCTGGAAGTAGAGGAGTTGACGGTGACGACAGCGGAGCGGAGTCTGGGAGAGCGGCTCGGACTCAAAGCGGGCCAGGTTGTCCAGGAATTCGGGCGCGACGACGATATTGATGATGAGCTTCGTAAGTCGGTCGAGGCAGTCACGGAGAATCAGCTGGTCGACGAGGACCACGACGACGTGGTGGACGTCGTACTCCTGTGGTGGCGAGAAGAGGACGGCGACCTCTTCGACGAGTTGACTGCCTCAATGGAGTCGCTCAACGACGCCGGACTCATCTGGCTCCTCACTCCCAAGGCAGGGCGAGACGGCCATGTCGAACCCAGCGATATCGGTGAGGCCGCCTCTCTCGCCGGTCTCGCTCAAACCAAGAGCGTGAGTGCTGCCATGAACTGGAGCGGCACGCTCCTCGTGGCCCCCAAAGTCCGCAAATAGTCCGGGCGCGAGGGCCAGATCCGTGCCCCAGCCGGTCAGCTACCGTACTCAGTCACACCCCTGCGTACGGAAGTTCACCGAAATCTCCCCACTCAGGGGAGCTGGATCTGGTGGTGGCGAGTGGGCGGTGGCAACGCTTCCAGCAGTCGCGGCATACCCCGCAACAGGCCCGCCGACACAGGTCAGTAGGAAGCCCTGCCACCGGCGGACTCCTGGCCAAGACCGCTGGGATCCTGTCACCGCCCTCGGCACCCCGAACTATCCGAAACTCCGTGCCGCACTGGGCCTGCGAACCCTGCCAGGGCCAGACGACATACCAGCCCCGGCTCAGCACGGCTCCCGTCCAGCCGTAATCCGCAGCACAAAGGGTGCCTCACCCACCGCGAGGTCCCGCCTACCGCGCGAATGGGATGGGGGAGAGGCTCGATGCGACACGGCGGCAAGCGGGCTGCCGACCAGGGCTATCCGGTCACGCTCGACGCTGGTAAGGCGGGAAAGAGGGCATGTCCGGACGCACGTTGGCGGGCCCACCGACGGCATGAACCTGCGCAACAACGTTCTCCACGACCTGGTGGACACCCCACCCCGCCACCAGGTTGCCCTGGTAATCCAGGTCGCGCTCTCCTTGCTCTTCGTGCCGCTGGAGGACCCGTCCGACTCCGGCTCACCGGCCGCAGACGGCTGAACACTCCCGAAGCGCAAGCAGCCGAGCCCCCTTGGCGATGCGCAACTCGTGGCAACGTTACTGGCAGCACCGCACCGGCCATGGGGGAAACGCAGTCGGCCCCGGGAACCTGTCTGATTCCCGGGGCCGGTGGCGGTACGGTCAGTTGTCGTCGGTGCGCCGGTGCTGCCCAGTACCGGTCTCGCTCTCGTCGTTCTTACGCCGGCGTACGGCGTAGACGACGCCGCCTCCGGCGGCGAGGAGAAGGCCACCGATTGCCAAGAGCCATCCATTGGTGCTGTCGGCGCCGGTGTGGGCGAGGGAGCCTTCGGGCTTGGCATCCGGCGCGGAGGGAGTCGAGGTGGCCGTGCCGATCTCCGGGCTGCTGGAAGGGGATGCGGTATCGGTCGACTCCCCGGTGCCGGTTGAGGACGAGCTGGTCGGCGTGGGCTGGGAGGTGGGGTCACCGGTGGGCTGGGCCGTCGGCTTGCCGGTCGGTTCCTCGGTGGGCTTGGCCGTGGCCGCGTTCGTGAAGGCCGCGGTGGTCTCGGCGCCGGGCTTGGCCGCGATCTCTACCGGGGTGGTCTCCAGCCGGTAGCCGTCCGGGGCCTTGGTCTCGGTGGCGGTGTAGGCGCTGCCGGTCTTCTTGCCTACGGGGAGCGGGGCCTTGGCGGTGCCGTCCGGGCCGGTGGTGAGGGTGAAGGCGCCCTTCTCGTCCTTGGCCTCCTTCGGGGCGATGTTGACGATGGCTCCGGCCAGACCCTTGCCGGTGGCCTTGTCGGTGACCTTGAGGGTGAGCCCAGCGGACTTGTACGGGTCGGTGATGGCAAGGACCTGGGGCTCGCCGGGCGCAACGACGACGTCCCGGTCAGGGATGGTGCCCAGCAGGGGGCTGCCGGAGGCGGTCTCCTTGAGGCGTACGACGCCGGGGGCGAGGTCGGAGAAGGCCAGGGTGCCGTCGGCGCCAGTCTTGCCCTCGGCGAGCGTCTTGCCTGCGGAGTCGAGCAGCTGGAAGGAGGCTCCGGGGGCCGGCTGGCCTTCGGGGTCCGTCTTGACGATGCGCAGTCCGGCCTTGTCCGCCGGCGCGGGGGCTTCCTGGTCCTTGGGGGCTTCGGCGGACGGGGAGGGGGCTGCGGTGGCGGTGGTGGCCGGGCCGGTCAGGACGGCGGTGGCGGTCAGGGCGAGCGCGGTGAAGAGGAGGGGGCGGTGCTTCATGAAGGAGTGCTCCGGGCGGGATCGTGCGGTGCGGGACGGTGTGGCGCGGGCTCCGAAGTCGGGCCCGGCAGCGCGGGGGGTCAGCTGGGGGCGTCGCCCGTACGGCGGCGGCGGTTGATCAGGTAGAGGCCGCCGCCTGCGGCGAGCAGGGCGGTGGCTCCGCCGGCCAGCCAGGTGGTGGCGTCGGCGCCGGTGTGGGCGAGAGATCCGGGCGGGGTCGTCGGCGGGGTGGTGGCCGGGGGTGTCGCGGGCGGGGTGCTCGGGCTCGGCGGGGTGGTCGGGGTGGGCTTGTCGGCGAGGGTGACGGTGACGTCGGCGCCGGGCCGGGCGGTGAACGCGAGCGGCGTGGTGTCGAGTTGGTAGCCGTCGGGGGCCTTGGTCTCGCTGGCCCAGTAGCGGGTGCCCGCCTTGAGCGTGACGTCGAGGGGGATCGTCGTGGTGCCGTCGGTCCCGGTGGTGAGGCTGGTGATCACCTTGCCGGGGGTGTGTCTACCGGTCTTGTCCGTCTCGTCGGCGCTGATGGCGATGACCGCGCCCGGCAGGGTCTTGCCGGTGTTCTTGTCGGTCTTCTTCACCGACAGGCGGGCCTTCTTGAACGGGTCGACGAGGTCGAGGGGGTTGGCCTGGGCGGTGCGTCCGGCGGTGATCGTGATGGTCTGTTCGGGGACCAGGTCGTGGACGGGGCTGCCGGAGGAGGTCTCGCGCAGCCGGTAGGTGCCGGCAGGGAGCTTGTCGAAGACGAGGTTGCCCTGTTCATCCGTCTTGCCCGCGGCGACCTGTTTGCCGACGGAGTCCAGGAGCTGGAACGCGGCGCCGACCAGGCGGGTGCCCTCGGGGTCCTTCTTGCGGATCGTCACGCCGCCGGTGGCCTCACCGACGGCGATGGCGGCGGAGTCCTTGATGCTGGTGGTGCCCCCGGCGAGCAGCATCCGCTGGGCGGCCGGGTTCTTGGGTGTGAGGACCTGCAGTCCGACGGCAGGCAGTCCCTCGGCCGCCGCGGTGACGCTGGCGGTCCCGGGCTTCTCGGCGGTGAACTCCCAGGCGCCCGTGCCGTTGTCGTCGGTGGTGACCTTGCCGGAGGCGGTGCCGGAGCCGGACTCGGCGAGCGTGACGGCGATCTTCGGGACCGGTGTGCCGGCGGTGGTGGTGACCTTGACCGCGACGGTGACCTTCGTACCCGTGGTGGTGGTCTTCACCGACGGCGTGATCTGGAGGGCGTAGGGGCCGGCGAGCTTCTTGGCCTCGGCGACGTAGCCCTGGGCGAGGGTGCGGACGGTCGGCGAGACGACCGGGTAGGCCAGGCGCTGCTTGCCGCGTTCGCCGTCGAGGGCGTAGGTACCGCCGGCCAGGTACTCGTACACAACGGCATCCACTGCGGCGGCCTGCGCGTTGTCGCGGGTCTGCCCGTACTTGCCGATCACGTAGGCAGCCTGTGCCAGGTTCTCCTTGGTGACGGGCTTCCCGGTCACCGACGACGTCCAGGACGGGACCGGCTGCGGGTCGCCGTAGCCTCCGGCGTCGGCCGGGCCCTTGCGCTCGGGGTCGGCGCAGTAGGTCTCGGTGTCGCCGTGGACGGCCGGGCCGGGCGGGCCGTAGGCACCGATGTGGCTGGAGGCTGCGTGTCCTTCGGAGTCCGGGATGGTGTAGCCGGGGCCCAGTACCGCGGAGGCGTCCGGGGCGGCCATGGCCTGTGCGGGCAGCAGGGTGCCTGCGGCCAGAGCTGCGACGGCAACGGCCAGGTGAGCGGGTCGGGCGAGGCGAAGGCTCATATGTGGGAAGAGGTCCTGTCGGTGCAGAAGGGGATGAGGGTGCGGACGCAGGTGCGTCAGCGGATGCCGCGGGTGGGCGGCGGCAGCCAGGTGGGAGGGATCTGCCTACCGCGCCCGGGCCGGGGAGGTCCGTGCCTGCGGCACCGGAGCCGTGGCGGGAGGCGGGCCGGTGCGTACCGGCGGGGCGCCGGGGATCCACAGGCGTACGTACTGGTCGATCGCGGCGCGCAGCCGGGTGACGGCGATGCCGGCCCACGGCGGGCGCTCGCTGCGGTTCCAGTCGGTGAAGGTGCCGTACCCGTCCTGGCCGGGCTTCCTGTCGCAGCGCCGGTCGCGGGTCTCGAAGGCACCATAGTCAGCGAAGGACAGTACGGCGGTGTCGATGCGCCCCTGTTCCAGGTGGACGACCTGCAGGCGCAGTCCGTCGTAGCGGCCGGCGCGGATCGTGGGGGCGAAGTCGATGCGCAGCCGCAGCGGGAGGTCCGGCACGGGGGCGGCGTAGTAGGCATCGCCGACGACGGCCGCCTCGGGGTACGGCAGGGTGAGGTGGTCGGCGAACAGCTGCTCGGTGAACAGGGGCACAGGGTTTCCTCGTTGGTCAGTCAGCGTCGGGCGGCGGGGCGCGCGGGCGGGGCAGCGGAGGGGGTGCCGGTCAGTGGGCGGCGAGGGCAGCGGTTGCGGTGAGGGCCGGGCGGGGCACGATCGCGGAGGGCAGGACGACGTCCGGCCTCCGGATGGCGGCAAGGTCGGCGAGGACTTCGCGCTTGGCCTGGGCGCGCAGGGCCGGGGTGAAGACGTGTTCCTCGAGCCTGCCGTCTGCGGCGGCGTAGGGGCGGAGCCGGGCCAGGATCCGGGCGGTTGCGGCCGGATGCTCGGCGACGAGGCGGTCGAGAGCGGCGTCCAGGGCCTGGGATCGCAGGTCGAGGTCGGGGGCGACGCGGCGCCGGTCGGTGGCTGTCCCCGCGTACTGGCGGACCAGGCGGGTGTGTTCGGCGCGGCGCTGCCAGATGGCGACCAGGAATCGGCGGGCGTTGAGGATCTTGAAGGCGTCCTGTTCGGGCATGTAGGAGAAGTCGCCGGGCAGGGCCCCGAGGGCGGAGGGGCTGGAGGCGTGGGCCACCGGCACGGTCAGGGTGGCGAGGTCGTCCAGTGCCGTGTTCCAGCGGCGCTGCAGCAGCGGGTGGCGCAGCGCGGGGTCACGGTCGTTCTGGTTGCGGGCGTCGTCAGCGACGGCGCTGCGGAAGGCCACAACTCCCCTGGCCAGCATCTGCTCCACGCTCGGCGTGCTGGGGGCGGTGAGGTGACCGTCGGCCCAGCCCTCCTCGATGGTGTCGAAGATGTCCTTGGCGAGCGGACGAGCGGGCAGGCCCGCGTCGGCCTGGGCCTGGGCGAGGAGCTGGGCGAAGCGGGCTGGGTAGGCGTGGGCGAGCCAGCTGCGGGCGATGGTGACCGTATCGGTGGCCGGAGTCCCCGCGGCAGCGTCGCGCTTACGGGCTTCGGCTCGGCGCAGCGCGGCGGTTTCCCGGTGGACCTGGTGGAGGGCGGTGCGTACCTGCCGCAGCTGGCGGGCGGTCCGGGCGGCGCGAGGGTCGTGGCGGTAGCTCATCCGCTCTGCTGCGACCTGCAGGTCGCCCTCGGCGAAGGTGAGCGCATCGCGCAGGTCGTGCAGAAGGCCGGGGGTGTGGAGGAGGTCGTGCTGGGCGGGGCGCAGGTAGCCGACGGCGTCGGCTATCGCGGCCGTCACCAGGCGATCGAAACGGTCGTGCAGGTAGTCGGTGAACGCTGTGTCGTCGAGGTCGGCGACTTCGCGCAGGCGCAGGCGTCGGTGCTGCGGCTGGGGAGAGTCGGTGGTCGCGGGCATCGTGGTCCTTTTCGAGGGTTCGGGGCTGGGTCGGTCAGGCGGGGACCGTCCGGCGGGTGGCCGGATGGGTGCGGAGTTTCGCGAAGGACACGGCGAGTCCTGCGGCCTGCAGGACGGCGCAGGCGGTGATGGCGTGGCCGAGCAGGTCGGGCGGGGTGAGCGCGACCAGGGCTCCGGCGAGGGGGAACGGAGCGAGCAGCAGCAGGATGATCAGGGAGAGGGTGCTGCCGAATACCTCGGCGGGGACGAGGTGGGCGCGCAGGGTGCGCAGCACCACGGTCATGCCCGCCTCGCCGGCCATCAGCAGCGCCACCAGGACCAGGAAGGTGGTGTAGGTGTCGGCGGCGGCCAGAGCCAGGCAGGCCAGGGAGGCGAGTGCGGCTGCGGTGGCGCCGACCGGCCACAGACCGGCCCGGTCGATCGCGAACCGGGCGAGGGCGACCATGGCCAGGGAGGCGACGGCGGCGGCCGACCAGACAAGGCCGACCTGGCTGCTGGTGCCGCCGAGCTGCTGGATGACCAGGACGGGACCGGCAGCCTGCACGAGGCCGATGGCGGTGTTGGACAGCACCAGCCCGACGCACAGCCAGCCCAGAGCGGGCAGCGAACGCAGGGTCCGCCAGCCGATCTGGAGTCCCTGGGCGACGGGGACCGGGGCGTCCTGGGGCCAGGCGGGGCGCTGGCGGGGGGCCAGGGCCGCCCCGAGCAGGGAGCAGACGGCGATGGTCAGGAGCATCCCGGTCGCGCCGCTGTACTGCAGCAAGACTCCGGCCAGGGCCGGGCCGGCCAGTGTGGCGCCCTGGTCGATGCCCAGCAGGACTGCCTGGACGCGGTGGGCGTGGCCTCCGGCGTCCCGGCTCGCGGCGCCGCCCGCCGTTTCGGCCGCGATGTAGGAGAACTCCGTGAGGACTCCGGTCAAGGCGGCGAGCAGCATGACCGTGGCGATGGCGGCGGTGCCGTCCACGGTGGGGAGCACGAGGGCGGCGGCCAGGACGACGAGCGCGCGCAGGACCGAGGCGATGCGCAGGACGCGGGTGCTGCCGAAGCGGTCCACGGCGGCGCCGGCGAGGGCGAACGCGCCGAGGCGGGGCACCCATTCGAGCATGAAGGCGATGCCGGTCAGGGTGGCCGAGTCGGTAACGGCCAGGACCAGCAACGGGATGCCGTACGTACTCATCGCGAAGGCACCCGCGTCGGCGGTGCGCGGGACGTAGACGCCGCGTACGGGTCCGAAGTCGGGGACGCGGACGTGTCGGCCGGTGGGTGGCCGCAGGGCGGCGTGCTTGGGAGGCATCGTGTTTCCGGGGAGGGTGGGACGGATATGTTCGGGGGCCGGACCACCGGGGTGGTGACCGTCGGTCCGGGCTGTAACGGCCGTTAGTGGGGCCGTGAGCGGGCGCGGGGAAGGCGTCGTGGGGGGCCGGGGCGTGTTGCCGGGTGCGGCGCGGGCGCCGGTGGCGGCCCAGGCGACGGCCGGGGCCGAGCTTGGGGCGGGCCACGGTCAGCACGGTCAGCGCAGTGGCGGCGCCGGCCGCTGGCAGGGCGGCGAGGACCTGCGGGCTGTGCGAGAGGGCTCCGGCGAGCGCGGTACCGGCGGCCTGTCCCGCGCCGACCGCCAAGATCAGCCAGGCGTACGCCTCGGTGGTGCGGGAGGCCGGGGCCAGGGCGTCCACCGTGTGGAAGCCGTTGGTGATGATCAGGGTGAGGAACAGCCCCGGTATCCCGGCGAGGGCGACGGCCGCTCGTGGTCCGGGGTCGGCCAGCAGGGGCAGCCAGCCGAGAAGGAACAGGGTGCTGGTGGTGATCAGTTGGGTGGTTGTGGTGCCGGGCCACGTCCTGCGGGCGTAGACCAGTCCGCCCAGGACGCTGCCGGTGGAGAACGCGGCCGGCAGTACCCCGGAGAGCGTGGGGATGTGGTGGGTGGCGGCCATGTCCGCGGCCCAGACGTTCATCGCGCCGAGTGCGAACCCGGTCCCGGCCAGTGCGGTGAACAGCAGGACCAGGCCCGTGCTGACCAGCTGGCCGGTGCCCGAAGGCCCTTCTGCGGCCGGGCGCCAGTACCTCGACGGGGCGGCGCTCAGGACGATGGCCGATCCCGCGAGCCCGAGGGCCGCGGTGGCCCACAGGGCGGTGTCGGGGTTGTGCGCGGTCGCCAGCCACGAGGCGAGCAGGGGGCCCACGATGTAGAGGAGCCCCTGGGAGCCGGTGTCCAGGGCCTGCACGAGGCGGCGCCGCCCCGCATCGGGCAGGACCGTCGGCCACAACGCGCGCAGGCCGGCCTCCAGCGGTGGGGTGATCAGTCCCGCGAACCCCACGACCGCGGTCACGGCCGCCGGCTGTCCGTGTGCCCCGATCCATGGGAGCGCCGCCAGGCAGGAGGAGTTGAGCAGGACGGCCGGAACGGAGACTCGGGTCTGCCCGTAGCGGTCCATCAGGCGGCCCTTGACCGGCTGTGAGAGGCCCGAGGCCAGCCCGTAGAGCGCGGTGAGGAGACCGGCGAAGGCAAGCGACCCGCCGCCCGCAGTGATCCACAGGACCAGCGAGACGGGGACCATTCCGTTGGGCAGGCGCCCGATCAGGGTGCCGCCCAGCAGGCGGGCCACGTACCGGCTGCCCAGTACGGCCCCGTACGTGGCCGATGGAGCGGTTGCGGTCGAGCGAGCGGTCAACGGGCGAGGCTTTCCGTCAGGGCTCAGCGCCAGGGCGCCGGGAGCGAAGGGGGTACCGGCGGTGGGCGGCCGGAAGGTGGCAGGGAGCGGCGGGGGTTCACCGGCTCGGCCCGCTGGTGGCTGCGGAGAACAGCTCGCCGGGCCGCCAGGCGGTGGCCGGAGCGGGGGCCGGCGGCTGGCGCACGGCGACGGCCTGACTGGTCTTTCGGGCCTGGTGAGCCGCCCACTGCCCAGAGCGGGCGGCGGCCGGGATGCGGGGTGCGCCCCACACGGGGTGGGTTTCGGCGTCCGGGAGCGGGCGGGCGGTGGCCCACGACGACAGGGCTCGGTAGATCGGGGCGAGGGCCTGGCCCGGGGCGGTCAGCTGCAGGGATGCGACGTCATCGCGGGAGACGGAGACGATGCCGTCGTCGATGAGCCGGCGGATCGGCGAGTAGATCGCGCTGGGACTGTGGTCGGCCATCGCCTCGGCGGAGAGCGCGGCCATGGTCGTGGTCCCGCGGGCCTTGAGGGTCCACAGCAGCACGGTGGCGTGCCGGTGGCCGATGACGGCGAGGGTGTCCTCGGCGTTCTGCGCGGCCGGGATCCGCTCGGGTTCGGTCTTCCCGGTCACGCGGTTGAGGACGAGGGTCTTCTCCAGGTGCGCGTCGCCCCAGCCCGCCAGGGCGGTCAGAGAAGGCATCAGTTCCCGGCCGCGGGCGGTCAGGCCGTAGGTGACGTGCAGGCGGGTCTGGGCGGTGCGTTCGACGAGTCCGGCCTCGGACAGCGCCCGCAGCCGGGGGTGGAGCTGGCCGTCGCCGAGCCACGGCAGGTGCTCCTTGAGCTTGGTGTAGCGCAGGGGGCCGGGCTGGGAGGCCAGCGTCATCAGCACCCACACGCTCCAGCGCGGCGCGATCATCTCCAGCGCCTCGGCAACGCGGGGCAGGTCGGTAGAGGGCAGGCGGGCAGCAGCCAAGACGGGAACTCCAGACAGGGATGGTGGAGAAGAAGGAAAAAGGGGAGAGAGGATCAGCGCGAGCGGGCGGGCTCGGAGGGCGCGGCCGGCGCGACGGCAGGAGCCTGGGGCGCGGTGGGCGCCGGGGAGGTGACGTCGGGGACGCGGACCAGGCTGTTCAGCACGTCGCCGAGGACCTGGGCGTGTGAGTCGCGGACGCTGACGGCGTGGGCCAGTCGGCGGGTGGCGTCGGAGATGTGGCCGACGTCCACGGACTCGATCGCGCGGTCGGGGTGAGTCAGCCGGTGGAGCTGCTCGGCGTGGAAGGTGACCGCGTGGTCGGCGTACTGAAGGGCGTCGAAGCTGTTGAGCAGGGCGTGTCGCATGCCGCCGGGTTCGACGTCCGCGGCGAGTTCGGCGACCGGGCGGCCGTAGAGGGCTTCGATCCGCTCGCCCGCCGCCCGGGAGGCAGCGTACGGATCGGGCACTCAGCCTCCCCGGACTGCCGCTCCGCCTGCGGCCCCCGCAGGGACCGGCGGGAGACTCCTGCTCACGGCCGCCGGCCGGAGCGGACCCGTTGCGGCGGGCGGGCGGACTGCTGGCGGTGGCATCGCGGCGAGCAGCTTGTCCAGTGCGGTCCGGTATCCGCTGCGCGCTGCCAGCGCCGCCTCCAACCACTCGGCGTCGAACCGCAGCGCGTCCGAGCTCAGCGAGTCCAGCTCCGTGTCGGGGGCCATCGCCGCGTGAACACGGTCACGGACCCGTACGACCTGCGCCTCGGCCAGGGCGAGGAAGACCCGGAGCTCCAGGGCTCGGACCAGGGCCGGCGAGGCTCCGGGGCGGACCGCGCGCTCGTGGAGCTCGTTCAGCGGGCTGCCGAACACGCCCTCCAGGCGGGCGTCCTGGGTGCTGGGCCTGGGTCCGTCGCTCATCGGAGACCGCCCCGGACCCGCGCGGGCTGTGCCGGAACGGGGGTGGGCAGCGTGGTCGTCACCCGGGGCCCGAACCGCTGCTGGATGCGGGCCTGCTCGGCCGGGGCCTGCAGAAGGAACCTGAGCGTGATGGCCCGGCCGTCACGGGCGGCTACAGCGTGGTTCACCCGGTGGGCCAGCTGCATCACCGGATCGTCCAGCTGATCTCCCACCGCCGTGTCCAGTGCCGCGACCAGGGCGTCCTCGGCAGTCTCCAGCACCTGCTGGGCCTGGGAGAGCAGTCCGTACCAGTGGACCGCCTGGGTGGCACCGGGATGAGCCTGGGGGGCGGCATGAACGGCCTGGGCCAGCTCACTCAGGCCGAGGCCGAACTGGGCCTCGATCCGCGCGGCGAACAGGCCAAGCACGTCACCGTCGAAGACGTCGGGGATGTCGGACACGAAGGGGGCTCCTGGAAGAAGGGAACGTACGGGCGGATCAGTTCGGGCGAAGCTGGTCGTCACGACGGAGGTCGCCGTCGTCGACCCAGCCGGTGACACCCGAAGCGGTGGTGACGTGCAGCCAGGCCCCGTCGGTGACCGAAGCCGTGAACGGCTCCCCGCGAAGGAGCACGCCCACGGCCGCGGAGTCACCGTCGGCACGGGCGTGGACGGCGACGGCGAGCACCGGATCGGCCCGCCGCGCCGTACCGGGCACGGCGTGACGAAGTACCGCGCTGCCGGCGGAACGGGATGGGGCGCCGCTCAGGGTGGTGGCGGTGATGGACGCAGGCGTGTAGCACACAGCGGATGGCTCCAGAGCAGTCAGAACAACGGGCATTGACCGCCCCCAGTGGGTCGGTGGTGTTGCAAAGGGTCCGGAGAATCCCCGGTTTCCGAAACCGGGGATCGGCGGCTATATTGCGCGCCGCGCTCCACCGAAACGGGTCTGACCGCTAGGCCGTGTCTTTCGGATCAGACTGGGACGGCCTCCGGCGCCAAGCGTCTCGGGCCTGGTACTGGCGGCGAACGCTCAATGGCGGGCAGGTCGGATAGGTGGGATCTCGACCGTGAGAGCTGGCTGGCGGATAGCCTGGGTCAAGATCTTCTTCGTCAACCCAGAGGAGTCCTCACGTGCTTGAGCCCAGCGACAGGGACATCAACGACATCACTGCCCACTTCGAGCGCCAGCACTACCTCACTGTGAGCAGGGAGCAGGCCGCGAAGCTCGTGACCGACGCAAAGGACACCAAGAACACCCAGGACAAGCTCCTGGTTTCTGGCACGAGCACGAAGACCGGCGATTCCGGGCGGATCGTGGTCTCCAAGGAGGAGATCATCCGTGCTCTGAGCGTGGTTCCGGAGGCCACACCCTCAGAGTAGGTATGCCGCCTCTTTGGGCCGTTTCATTTTGATCATGAGGTCGTTGGTCTGGCGTGTCGCTGACCTCGCCGGACTCCACCTCGCCGCCATCTTCATCTGTTCCGCAAGGTGATCCGCAGGAAACGAACTAGCCGGGTTCAGCGTCCTTGAGGTCGCCGGGACACCGGCGGCACGGGCGTCGCCAGGGCGGTGGGGGCGGGGCCATGGCGTACGGCCGGAGCCGGCGGCGGCAGCGCCGGGGCCTCCTCGTCCGACCACGCCTCCCACCAGTCCACGGCCGCGGCGTACGTCTCGAAGCCGCCTTCCCGCAGGGTGTGGGTGTTGGAGTCCCAGTCAAACTGCTCCCGCAGGATCCGGAACTCGGGCACCGCCTGGGGATCAAGGGAGCGCAGCATCACTACTGTCTCCACGGGCTCGCGCATGTCGTCGGTGTAGCTGGCCAGCAGGGCGAAGTGGTCACCGTCTCCGCGGACGCGTGCCTCCAGGGCCCGGGTGAGGTCGTCCGCGGGGTCGTGTACGCCCGCCGGCGGGCTGAGCTCGTCGGCGGGGCAGCCGCGGGCTGTCAGGTACGACTGGGCCATCGCGTACAGCGGGAGTTCCTTGGAGTCGACCTCGAAGGTTCGTGCGCTCAGATCGCGGGATACGTGAACGGCCCGCAGCTGCGGGCTTCCCGGGATGCCCCAGGTGGCTCCCTCGTCGAGCAGCACGAAGTAGCTGTCGGTGGGCGTGCGGTACTCGCCGAGCACCTTGAAGGAAGAGATGCCGAGATCGCGGCTGTGCTGCTGGTGGCCGTCGTCGGCGGGCTCGAAACCGTCGATTTCGTAGTCGGGTTGGTGAAGAGGCACGTGTGGCGGGCTGCTTTCTGCAGGGGCGGGCGAAGGCGGACTGCGGGCACCTGTGGTCAGCGGTGTCGGGCCGATGCGGGCCAGGCTCCGGCGGGGCGGGCGGACACGGGGGTGGCCATGGCGGGGGGACGGCGGGTGCCGAGCAGCGCGGTCCGGCCGGTGTCGGTCAAGGTGACCGGCTGGCCGACGGTCAGGGCCCGGGACGTGTCCCGGGTGAGCAGCCCGTGCGCCTCCAGGCGCTGGAACGAAGGAAGTTCGACCAGCCGGCCCTGGACGGTGCGGACCGAGACGCGGTGGGTGAGGAGGTGTTCGCGCATCGTGCCGCCGCCGGCGAGCGAGAGGAGCGCGGCGAAGTCGCTGGGGGTCAGGTCCTCGTCAGCGGGGGCGGGGGCCGGGGTGGCGGCCTTGACCGCCTCCAAGGCAGCAGCGACACCATCCTGCAGCCGGTCTCGGGCGGCCGTGGCCTGGGCCAGTTCGTGCACGGTCCGGCGCAGGCGGTCCAGGAGCGGGGTGTCCACGCGGTAGCTGCCGGACGACAGGCGGGTCAGCGCGTTGCGGTGGTAGGTGACCGCGCCCTCGGCCGTCACCAGTTCCCGGTGCACGGCAGCGAGAGCGGCTCGCTCCGCCGGGAGCAGCCCGCGCAGGTGGTCGTGGTGCAGGACGGCCAGGTCGCCGACCGCTTGCTCGATGGCGGCGTCCAGGGCGGTTGCCGGGGATTCGCGGGTGGTCACGACGGGCGGCAGTCGCAGTCGGCCGGGATGGCGGCCAGGAGGGCCGAGCGGCGGTAGGACTTGCGGCGCCGGCCGTCGCCGTGGGTGATGTCGCGGCTGGCCACTTCGTACGGGCGCAGCAGGGTGGCCAGGCGGGTCTGGGTGAGTTCCGCGTACGGCCAGCGGCCCTCGGCGATACCGGGCAGGGTGCGCAGCTCCGCGACAAGGTCGGCGGAAGGCAGTGCGTCCGGGCTGCCGTGGAAGGCGAAGGCGTCCAGGCAGGCGGCAAGGATGCACGGGGCGGCGAAGGCCGAGTCCGCATTGTCGGCGGGGCGGCCAGGGACGGTCGGCGGCTGCTCGAAGTCCAGGCACGGCGGGCAGCAGCTGTCCGCGCTCAGGAGGTGCGAGACCTGCCGGCCCGCCTTAGCGTGCTCGACCAGCAGATTACTCAGTCCGTCGAGTTCCTTGTCCTGCGCGGCATCGGTGGTGGGCTGCGGTCGGCCGGCCCAGTCGCTCAGTTCCGCCTCCAGTTCCAGCTGGCGTTCGTAAGCATCCAGCAGGGCCTGGTGGCGCGGGTGCGGCGCCGGGCGGGGCTCGAGGAGGGTCGCCATCAGAGCCTGGATCAGCGATGTGGACTGGGCGGTGAGGTTGGTCATCGCGAAGGACCCTTCGGAGAAGTCGTGGTGGTGCGGGCGGGTACGGGGAGGCCGGGGACCGGGAACGCTGCGGCGGGAGGCGCCGTCGTGAGCGGCGGACGCGGGCGGACCTGCGGCGAGAGGGAGCGAGCCGCGTGTGCGCGGGGCCCGGCTGCGGGGCGGGGGCGGCCGACGCGGGCCCGGACGGTGTCGTAGATGTCGTGCTTGGCGCGGGGGCGTACGGCGACGACGTGGATGTCCGTGGGGTGGCTGGACCCGGGCGGGGCCGGGCGGTGGGCGTAGACGATGCGCCACTCGACGCCGGAGCCGAGGTAGAGCTTGCGGTACCCGGACAGCTCCCTGGTGAGCTTGCCGCCCCTCACCTCGGCGCGGACCACGTCTTGGATGAGGGCGAGGCCCAGGTCCCGCATGTCGCCCGGGGCGGCCAGCAAGTCGGCCAGCGCCTCAGGGTGGATGGACAGCCCGAACGCCGCCGGAGGCCGCGGTGGGTGTGTCACGTGGCGGCCCCGACCGGCGAGGATCCTGCGTCGTCCTGCTGGGTTTCGGCATCGCGGGCGGCGGACTTCGCGGACGGGCCCGGGCCGCGCAGCAGGCGGTGCTCCGGACGCTCCGGGTCGGTCTGGCAGGCGCTGAGGGGCCCGCCGGGGGCGCGGACGTAGGCCAGGGCGTGGGTGAGGTAGTCCCGGTGCCACACGGCCATGCCGCTAAGGCCGGCCTCGGGGTCCTTGTGCTGCTGGTAGGCCAGCCACAGTGCGTGCAGCCACGCGACGACGTCGAGGTGTTCCTGCCACTGGTCGCACCACGGTGCTGCGGTGGTGATCTCGGCGCCGTAGACGTCCATGAGGTGGTCGTCCACCCAGTCGGTGAGCGCGGCCAGCTCGTCCTCGAACTCTTCGCCCTCCAGCTCGAGGATGGGCTTGGGGTCCGGCGGCGGGGCCGGGGCAGCGTACGGGGGCATGCCGGGGAATCCCGCGAAGGGCATGCTCGCAGTCATCGGGTCGGCCGGCGGGGCGGAGGCCAGCGTGTCGATCAGGCGGGCCTGCTCGGCCGACTGGTCCAGGAGCTTGCGTACGGACGCCTCGATCGATTCGAGGTCGCCTTCCGGCAGACGGACCGGCTCGATTTCCCCGCCATGACGGGGCTCAGCAGATTCGGACACGAAAAGGGTTCTCCTTGCAGCCGGGGCCGTGGATTCAGTGGCTCCGATGGTCCGGAGAATCCCCGGTTTCGGAAACCGGGGATCTGCCGCTATATTCCGCCCCGCCGCGATCCGGCCAGTGGTGCGGTCCGGTCAGGAGGTCAGGTCGAAATCGTCCTGGGAATGCACCTGCTGGAGGGTCTCGGTGAGCCGGTCGGAGGCGACAGCCGCGTACTCGCTGGTCTTCTCGATGCCGATGAAGCTCCGGCCCTCCAGCAGGGCGGCGACCCCGGTGCTGCCCGATCCGGCACAGAAGTCGAGCACCGTGCCACCCGGCGGGGCGATCTGCACCAGCTGCCGCATCACCTCGACGGGCTTCTGCGTGATGTGCCGGCGGGCCTTGCCCGAAGGCTGCGAGGCACTGAACATCCCCGGCAGGTAGACCGGGTTCGCGGAGGCGTCGATCTTGCCCTTCGCTCCCCAGACGATGAACTCGCAGTCCTGGCGGAACTTGCCCTTCTGCGGCCTGGCCTGCGGCTTGTGCCAGGCCATCACGCCCAGCCACAGCCACCCTGCGGCCTGAAGCGCGTCCGTGGTCGCCGGCAGCTGGCGCCAGTCGGTGAACAGCAACGCCGTCCCGCCGGTCTTCGTAGCCCGGTGGGCCTCGGTCATGATCTGCGTCAGCCACAGCGTGTACGACCGCTGGTCCATGTTCTCGCCGGTGAAGTCCGGCAGGGCGTGCTGGGCATCCGCCGAGACGTACTTCTGGCGGGCCGAGCGGCTCGTGCGCTCCTTGGCAGTCCTGCCACCGGAGTTGTACGGCGGGTCGGTGATGACCGAGTCGGCGCAGCCGTCGGGCAGTGTCGCGAGCACGGTCAGCGCGTCGCCCTGGTGGAGGGAAAACGACAAAAGAGGGACCCCAATTCGATGAGGGATGCGGGTGGAAGGGCTCCGGACCGCGCAGAGGCACACGGCAGAACAAGCCAGTGGCACGCGGGGAGGCCCAAACTGTAGGTCACAATCCCCGGTTGGGAAGCATCGCGGACCAGGAGGCGTGGAATCTCGCGGATTTCGGCGGCGATTTCGGTGACCGGGGATTCGGGCTTACTGTCGTGTCACTGCCCGGCGGACACCGCCGATGGCGTACCCCTTCCCCCTTTTCCCTTTCCCGCAGGAGGCCCCTGTGTTCCGTCCGTGACCCCGCACGCGGCCATCGCCGCCGCCCCCGTCGCTCCCCGCCCGCCGACGACCCTGACACGGAGGCCGCCCATGTACCGCCCCTGCTGACCTGCCCCGCATCCCCGCTACTCCGCAGGACCTGGAGGTCCCCCCTGATGTTCCGCCCGTAACCCCCACCGGCCTGGTGCGCGAGGCAACGCCCACCCGGCACACCCCAGATTCCCCGGCTTCCAGCGCCCGCACCGCTCCAGGAGTTCGCTGATGTTCCGCCCGTAAGACGCCCCCGCGTCCCGCTTCTTCACCGGCCCGCCGCCGCAGGCCGTTCCCCGCACCTTCCTGGAGGCCCGCCCATGTTCCGCCCGTAACTCCCCTCGTCCCGCCGGGTGCGTGAGGCAACACGCACCCGGGCCGGGGCCCTCCGCCCGCCTCCACCGCTCCGGCCGCACGGCCCTTCCCCTTCACACCGTGCGGCCGGGGCCCACCCCCGAGGACCTCACCGTGACCCGTTCCTCCCCATCCCCGAGCACCATCCCCGCGGCCCGCCGACCGGAGGCCGCCCGGGAGTGAAAGGCATCGCCGCCGCGATCGGCGCACTCTGCCTCTCCCCCTTCCTGCTGGCCGGCACCGCTGTGCTCGCCGCCGCCGCGAGCGACTCCTCGGGCCAGGGCACCTCCTGCTTCACCAAGTCGGTCGACACCGAGGCCGTCCGGCGCCAAGTCGCCTCCGTTCTAGGCGGATCCGGCGCCCAGAACGTCCACGTCGATGGCCTCGACCTGCCCGACGAGCAGATACCCCACGCCCGCACCATCGTCGCCACCGGCATCACGCTCGAAGTACCCGAGCGCGGCCAGATCGTGGCCCTGGCCACCGCCATCCAGGAAAGCCGGCTGCGCAACCTCAACTACGGCGACCGCGACTCGCTGGGCTTGTTCCAGCAGCGACCCAGCGCGGGGTGGGGTACTCCCGTCCAGGTCCGCGATCCCGTCTACGCCAGCACGAAGTTCTACCAGGGCCTGCTGAAGGTCCCCGGCTGGCAGCAGATGACGATCACGCAGGCCGCGCAGGCCGTCCAATTGAGCGGGTTCCCCGACGCGTACGCCCAGTGGGAGCCTCTCGCCCGCGCGCTGCAGCAGGCCATCGCCCCGACGCTGAAGGGTGCCCGGCCGCCCGCCGACGGCCAGACCCCGGGCCTCCCGGCAACGGACCCGTGCACCCCGGGCGACGACGGCAGCGGCTCCGGACCGATCCCCGAAGGGGCCGTCCCCAAGGGCTACTCGATCCCCGCCGACGCCGACCCCCGCGCCAAGACCGCCATCACCTGGGCCATGAACCAACTCGGCACCCTCTACCAGTGGGGCGGCTCCTGCCTCGCGCCCCACGGCCCGGACCCCATGGGCCGGTGCGACTGCAGCTCGCTGACCCAGCAGGCGTACAAGAAGGCCGGGATCACCCTGACCCGGACCACGTACACCCAGGTCAAGGAAGGCAACGCGGTCCCACTGAACCAGCTTCGCCCCGGCGACCTGCTGTTCAGCCGCGGCACCCCTGCCGTCCCCGAGCACGTCGGTATCTACGCCGGCCACGGCTACGTCATCGAGGCCCCGCGCACCGGAAAGCCGGTCCGCTTCGCCACCGTCGCGGATTTCGCCGCGCACAGCGCACGTCGCCTCCCGTGACACCGGTCCGCCCGGCCGGCCCATGAGGCACCGGGCGGACCGGGCCACCTTCGCGCCGCAGAGCGCCCCCTTCCCCTCCCCCCTTCTTCCTTCCTGTTCCCCGGCAGGACCCGTCGTGTCCTGCGCATGCAAGGAGCGCCCCCATCTCCCCCGCCACCCTCACCCCACCCCTGTCCGAACGCCTCACCCTGCTCGCCTACGATCCGGGGGTCTCGCCCAAGGGCGGCGGCCTGCCCGGCCTCGAAGTCCTGCGCACCGTCGTCAACTCGATCAACCTCTTCGGCATCGTCGCGGTGGTCGGCGCGCTCGCCGTCAGCCTCGGCGTGTGGGCCTGGGGCCACCACTCCGGCGGCCACCAGGCCGAAGCCAACGGGAAGAAAGGCGCGGTCGTCGCCGCCGGCGCCGCCCTCGGCCTCGGCGCGGCCAACGGCATCGTCGCGTTCTTCAGCGCCCTCGGCCAGCAGGTCCACTGATGAGGAAACGTTCCCTCGACGCTCTCGGTATCGGCTGGCAGCCGCCCCGGCGCGTCCTGCTCGCCGCAGGCGTCCTGGCCGTGCTCCTCGTGCTGGCCGGCGCTGCCGCCTGGTGGACAGGCCGCAGCCAGAGCAGCGCCGCGTCCGCCCCGCACACCGGGTCCTCGGCATCGCCGAAGAACACCTCGGCTCCCGTGCCGAAGCCGCCCCCGGGCGGGTCCAAGGTCGCCGGCCCTCCGCCGATCGCGGACCCGCTGGCCTTCGCCCGGGCGAGCGCGGTGATGCTGTGGACCTTCGACGCCCGCACCACCAGCCGTGACGACCAGCTCGCCGGCATGCACACCTGGATGACCGGCGAAACCGCGTACGCCGACTGGGACTCCGTCCAGGCCCAGATCCCCGACCCCCTCCTGTGGTCCCGCCTCAAGGACAACGCCCAGCACGCCAGCGCCACCACCTCCGAGGCGCACTATCCCTCGGCGTTCAAGCAGGCCCTGGCCGAGAACCCGCAGGCGATCACCGAGGCATACGTCTACGCCGTCACCGTCCGCGGCAAGACACAGCTCGCCTGGACCGGCGGCGGAGGTGGCGCCGAGGACCGCCAGATCACCCTCGCCGTCCAGTGCCGCCCCGGCAAGGACTGCCGCCTGGTCGCCGTAGCTCCACGCGTCGCCCCGTAGCCGTTCCCCTCTCCCCGAAAGGACGCCCGCGTGGGCTTCTGTGACCTGCCCGTCGCCGGCAGACTTTGCACTGTCGGCGACGTGATCGACTTCGCCTCCGACCCCGTCGGCGCCATCGGGGACTGGATGGCGAAGAGCGCCGGCGACCTCGCCGCCGCCGCGGCCGACCTCGCCGCGAAGGCCATCAACCGGACCACCGACATCGACCTCGGTGCCGGCTGGTTCCGCGACAACTACGAGACGATCCTGCCCATCGGCCTGCTCCTGCTGGTCGCGACGTTCTGCGCCCAACTCGTACGGGCGGCCATCAAGCGTGACGGCCAGGCGCTGACCCAGGCCGTCACCGGCACAGCTTCCGGCGTGCTGTTCGCGTTCTGCGCCATCGCCTTCACCAAGGTGGCCCTCGAAGTCGTCGACGCGTTGTCCGACGGGCTCTTCAAGGCATCGGGGACAGACATGTCCACGGCCGTCAGGAGAGTCGTCAAGATCTCCCAGATCGGCGCCATCTCCGGCATGGGTTGGCTCGTCGCCGTCGTCGCCGCCTGCGCGAGCGCGATCGGGCTGTTCCTCTTCTGGGGCGTGATGATGGTCCGCAAGGTCGGCATCCTGATCTTGGTGACCCTCGCGGTCTTCGCGGGGTCCGGCGGCGGCTGGGAAGTCGCCCGCCGCTGGCGGCGCGGCTGGATCGAAGCCACCGCAACCCTCGTGGTGTCGAAGCTGCTGATGACGATCATCTTCGTGCTCGGCATCGCGGCCATGAGCAAGACCGAAGCCAAGGACGGCGTCGCCGCCCTCGCCGACATGGCGGCAGGCATGGTGATCATGCTCCTTGTGCTGCTCTGCCCGTACATGGTGTTCAAATTCGCCCACTGGGCGAGCGAAGGCACGGACGGCGAGTCGATTCACCGAGCCGGTGGCGCGGGCGCCCAGATGGCCCGCCAGCACGCCGAGAACGCCGGACGCAAGGCGGCTTCCGCGGCAGCCACCGCAGGCACCGGCGGCGCGGCGGCCGGCGCCGGGGCCGCAGGCGGCGGAGGCTTCCCCGGCGACATCGCCGCCAATCCCACCGGCGGCATGAGCATGGACAAGGACGACTCCGGAGGCGACAGCTCCGGCAGCGGCTTCCGCGACCTCATGGAGCAGTCCGGCACCCCGCAGAACCAGAACAACACGGGTCAAGGCGGCGGCCAGGACAGCAGTGCGCCGAGCTGGGGCGGCCAGCAGGGCGAGTGGAGCAGCAGTGCTCCCTCCGATCCGATGCCTCCGGCCCACGGAGCCCCCTCCACCGGCGACAGCACCCAGTCCACCTCACCGACCGGCCTGTAACCCCACCCGCCCCGCCCGGGGCAGGGCCCGCCCTCTTCACCGCGCGCCCTGCCCCGGCCCGACCCGACCCGGACCCGAACCTTGTCCTCCGAAGTTCTCCCGCTCACCGTCAAGTTCCCCCACCGGTCCCGGCGCGGCATCCTGCTGGGCCTGAGCCTCCCCCAGCTCGTTCTCGTCTCCTCGGCGCTCGCGCTGCTCCTGGTCACCGTGGTGACCTCCGGCCTGATGGGCGCCGTCGTCCTGGCCCCCCTGTGGATCACCACCGCCGTCCTGGTCGGCGTACGACGGGAGGGCCGGTCCTTGATCGACTGGGCACCGCTGGTCGCCCGGTACGCCCATCGCCGCCGGACCGGGCAGACAATGTGGCGCTCCCGGCCCGTCTCCCGGCCCAAGGTCGAAGGGCTCCTCCACCTGCCGGGAACGACCGCGTCCCTGCGGGTGGCCACGTCCGCCTCCGGCGCCGCCGCCGTCCACGATCCCCACCGGCAGACCCTGACCGCCGTCGCCAAGGTCAGCTCCCGCGCCTTCGCCCTGCTCGATCCCGCCACCCAGAACAGCAACGTCTCCGCCTGGGGCCGGGCGCTGGCGGGTATCGCCCGTACCGGCCACGTCGCCACCGTCCAGGTCCTGGAGCGCACGGTGCCGGACTCCGGAGACAGCCTCGCCCGGCACTGGGCCGAGCACGGCAACCCCCAGGCCCCCGTCGCCGGACAGATCTACTCCGCGCTCGTCGAATCCGCCGGGCCGGCCGCGGCCCCGCATGAGAGTTACCTCGCCATCGCCCTGGACCTCAAGGCCGCGAAGCGGCTGGTCAGCCAGGCCGGAGGCGGGCTCGACGGTGCCTTCACCGTCATGGCGCAGACCACCGCGTCTGTCGCCCAGGCCGCTCGCACCGCCGGGCTCACCGTCACCGGCTGGCTGGGGCCGCGGGAGATCGCAGCCGTGCTGCGCACCGCCTACGACCCCGCCGCCACCGCCCGCCTCCAGCAGTGGTCCTCCACCGGTCGCGCCGAAGCCGACCCGGCCGCAGCCGGTCCCGTCGCCCAGGTCGAGGAGACCGACAGGGTGATCACCGACTCCGCCCGGCACACCACCTACTGGATCGAGAACTGGCCCCGGGTCGAGACCCACGCCGGATTCCTGCACAACATCATGTTCAGCACCGGCGTGCGGCGCACCTTCTCCCTCATCTACGCACCCCAGGGCATCGACTCCGCGCTGCGCGATGTCCAGCGCCGCAAGGCGGCGATCATCGCGGACGCCTCCGAGCGCCGCCGCCGCGGCCAGGTGGAGTCCGAGGCGGACAACGTCGAGTACGCGGACGTCAAGACCCGCGAGAAGCAGCTGATCTCCGGGCACGCGGACGTCGCGCTGACCGGACTGCTCACCGTTTCCGCCGACACCGACGCCCACCTGGACGCAGCCTGCGCACAGATCGAAACGGCTGCCGCTGGCGCCCAGGTGGACCTGCGGCGCCTGATCTACCAGCAGACGGACGCCTTCACCGCCGGCGCTCTCCCGCTGGCCCGCAACACCCTCTAACCCGTCCGCCCGTCCGCCATCTTGGCGTCCATCCCCAGCGAGAAGCCCTTGTCACCTGACGACCGCCGCGACGCCCTCCCCACGAGCGACGCCCACCCGTATCTCCGGGCGGCCACCGCCGGCCTGCGCCACCACACGCGCACCCTCACCGCACAGGCTTCCACCGGCGAGAGCGGCCGGCCCGCCGACCGGCCTCACCTCGACAGTCTGCACGCCCACCTCACCACCCTGCACCGCCTGCTGGACCAGCTCGCTGAACACACCCGGCCCGAGCGCCCCGCCTCCGGGCGACACCTGGCCACCGCCCACGCCCGCCTCTGGCAGGCAGCCGATTCCGTCCACGCCGCGTTCCACCTGCTGCCCGCCTCAGCCCCCGGCGGCAGCGACTGCCAGCCCGAGCGGCTCCCCGAAGGCCCGCCCGTACTGACCATCTGCCAGCGCCACCTGGCCGCTTCCCACGCCGTACGGCGCAGGACCACGGCCGCCGACCTCGCCGCCCCGGCGTCCTGAACACCCCCGCCCCGGAAACGAGCGAGCACCGTTGTCCCACCGCCGCGCCAGCGCGACCCCCCTGTTCACCCCGAACAACATCGACCGCGCCCAGCGCCGGGCGCTTCGCAAACAGACAGCCCGCGCCGAAGCCCGAGCGCGCACCGCCGCCGGCCCCGAAGCGGGCCAGCACCCCACCGAGGCCGTCTACCCCGACGCGGTCTATCCGCTCGCCGGACGCCCCGGTCCCGCGTCCGCCCGCGGCAGCCGCCTGAAGCTGCCCGCCCACCGCATGACCACGGCCGTGGCCAGTGCCGCCTATCCCTTCCTCGCCGAAGGCGGGCTCGGCGCCGACGGCATCTACATCGGCCGCGACCTCCACGCGGAAGGCAGCTTTACCTTCGACCCGTTCAGCCTCTACGGGAAGGTTGAGGGTTTCACCAACCCGAACCTGCTGCTCGCGGGGGTGATCGGGCAGGGCAAGAGCGCCCTGGCCAAGAGCCTGGCCTTGCGCAGCGTGGCGTTCGGGTACCGGGTGTACGTGCCGTGCGACCCGAAGGGTGAATGGAGCGCGGTCGCCACCGCCTTGGGCGGCACGGCCATTGCACTGGGGCCGGGTCTGCCCGGCAGGCTGAATCCCCTGGACTCGGCGCCCCGTCCGCCCTCCGTACCGGAGGCGGAATGGGAAGGCGAGGTCCGCAAACGCCGTCTGCTGCTCCTCGGCTCCCTGGCCCGCACCGTCCTGGGCCGGGACCTGCTCCCCATGGAGCACACCGTCCTGGACGTCGCGCTCGACGCCGCCGCCGCCCGCGCGGCGGCCAGTGGCCGGCCCCCGCTGCTCGGCGACATCGCCCACGCCCTGGCCGACGGACCGAGCCTCGACCTCGCCGGCGGCCTGCTGGCAGGACGGCTCGGGGAGGCCGCCCGCGACCTCGCCCACGCCATGCGCCGCTTGGTCTACGGAGACCTCGCCGGCATGTTCGACGCACCCTCCACCAGCGCCTTCAACCCGTACAGCCCGATGCTGTCCATCGATCTGTCCCGCCTCGGCGGCAGCGACGACACCGCCCTGGTCCTGGCCATGACGTGCGCCTCTGCCTGGATGGAATCCGCGCTCACCGACCCCTACGGCGGCCGACGGTGGGTGATCTACGACGAGGCATGGAGGTTGATGAGGCATCCGCCCCTCCTGATGCGCATGCAGGCCCAGTGGAAGCTCTCCCGCGGCCTGGGCATCGCCAACGCCATGGTCATCCACAGGCTCTCCGACCTGCTCACCGCGGGCGACGCCGGCAGCCAGAGCCGGGCACTGGCCGAGGGATTGCTCGCCGACTGCAGCACCCGCGTGATCTACCGCCAGGAGACCGACCAGCTGCACGCCGCCGCCGGACTCCTCGGACTCACCAGCGTCGAAACCTCCGCGCTGTCCCACCTCAGCCGAGGCCGCGGCCTGTGGAAGGTCGCAGGCCGGAGCTTCGTGGTCCAGCACCAGCTGCACCCCGCTGAACTGCAGCTCTTCGACACAGACGCCCGCATGCACTGACCGCGGAAACGTTCAACCACCCCCGGGAGCCCATGCCCTCCGCACGCGCCGACCTGTCCTTGTTCGCCTCCGCGCTCGCCGCCCGCCTCCCCGGACGGTGGACGAGCGACTACCAGCAGCATCCCACCTACCCCGACCAGTTCACCACCATCGAGCGCCTCTGGGACACCGGTCACGTCGAGTACATCGTCAGCCAGTACGTCCTGCGTCACGAGGCCGTACTCCACGGCCCTGACGGCCAGCACCTGTACGTCAACGACAGGCCACTGCGACCCGGCCAGTTCGTCGTCGCCCCGCTCAGCCCCGACGCCGAGCCGCACCACTTCGTAGGGGTCGACGAGCCCAACGGGATCGCGGTCCCCAACGATCCCGTCCGGGCCGCCGCCCACATCGCCCGACGGCTGCTGCCCCGCTACGAAGCCGCCCGGCAAGCGGTACGCCGCAGCGTCAGAGACAGGCCCGAACCCCCGCACCGCAAGGCCCCACCGCAGGTCGACCAGACCGTCACCCTGACCTGGTACGAGGACGGGGCGCTCGGGACGCCGTACGAGGACGTCCCGGAGGAAGCCCGGGAAGCGCTGTACGTACACGGATTCCAGTACGTGCCCCACCAGGCCGCGTTCCTCCTCCCCGCTTCGTACGGCCAGGACGGTCGCGCCGTGCGCATCCAGGCCGTCGCCCTCCGCCTCGCCGCGCACGGGATCGGCGTGAACCTGCGTCACGCGACACCCACCGCCACGCTCCCGCCACGCCCGCCGGCCGTGGCCCGGCCCGTGCCCGCACGTCCCGCGGCGCCGGCCGCCCGCGCCCGCTGACCACCTGCAAGCAAGAAGGAACCGCCATCAGCACCCGCAGCTTCATCGTCCGCCCCACCCCCAACAACGGATACGAGGGCATCTACTGCCATTACGACGGCTACCCCGACCATCAGCTCCCTCTCCTGCTCGGCGCCGCCCGCTACCGCTTCGGCGGTGACCTCGACGCCCTGCGCCGGCACCTGATCGACGGTCCCCACGACTGGAAGCAGCTCGGCATGGACCTCCTGGACAGGGCCCCCGACAACGTCCGGGAACGGCTCGACCCCCACGGTGACCGCGGCCCGAGCGCACCCTTCGACAACGTGTTCAACGTCGACGGCACCCCCGCGAAGCCGATCCCGGTCACCGACGCCAACGCCGATGACATGGGCCTGGAATGGGGCTACGTGCTGCACGACCACGGCATCGAGGTCATCGCCCTGACCTGGTACGACATCGGCCCCGTCGTGTCCTGGGACACCGACCCCCTGTCCCGGATCTCTGGCACCCCCTCGCTGTGGGACCCGCTCCGGCCCGCGCCGATCCAGGCTCCCGCTGCCCCGTTGAAGATCACCAAGCCTGTCGCCCCGGCACCCGCACCCGTCCGACCGCGGGTCACCCGCTGATCGCCCCGCCCATGGATCGCACTCCGGAGAAGTCCCTGTCCGCCCCGCAGATCACCGTCGTCATCGCCACGCAGCTACGCCCCGATCGCCTGCCCTACCTGCAGGAGCTGCACGCCAGCCTCACCCGGCAGACCGTGCCCTGGGAGGCCGTCCTCGTCCTCGACGGCGCCGACCCCGCGCTCGTCCCTGCCCCGATCACCGCCGACCCGCGGATCCGGACCCTGGCCCTGCCCCGACCCGTCGGCGCTGCCTGCGCCCGCAACCTCGGCCTGAACGAGGTGCGCACCGAGTTTGTGAACTGGGCCGACGACGATGACGTCTTCCCCGACTGGAGCCTGGGCGTACGCCTGGAGACCTTCACCGACGAACTCGGGTGGGTCGCAGGATGGAGCGAGGACTTGCTGCCGGACGGCTCCACGCGCCTGTGGGAATGCCCGGCCCCGCCCGGCTACCACGCCGCCGGCGACGTGGTGACCTACTGGCCCCGGCCGCAGGACACCATCCCGATCGGGCCGACGACCATCCTGGCCCGCACCCGCCTGGTCCGGGCGGCCGGCGGCATGGGCGGCCTGGTCCAGGGCGAGGACTACATGGCCGCCGTCGGCATCACCGCGCTGGCTCCCGGCGTGCTCCTGCGGCTGCCCGTCTACCGGTACCGCAAGCACGAAGGGCAGATGACCCGCGGCGAGCAGTACGAGGAGCTGGAGCTCGCGGCCCGCCGCCATGCCCACGCGTTCGGGTACGGCCTGCGCAACGCCCTCACCCACCGGGCATGAGCATGGACGACCGCACGACGCCCAGCCCCAGGGGCATGGCGCAGATCATCCTCGCCCTCAGCCCGGCCGATGGCCTGGTCGCCGTCCCCGTGGGCGAGCAGTACCGATGGGCCGATACCGCCCTGCGGCTCACGCCCGGATTCGATCGGCGCCCCGACGGCACCTACGCACTGACCGACGTAGACGCCGCAAAGCCCAACCTGCTTGCCCTCGCGGAGAACGCGCGCCGGCACCGCGTGTTCCTCTTCGGCGGCGCCCGCACCTACCTGGGCGACTACGCCACCGCGCTGGCCGACGGCCTGCCCGGGACGTGGACGGTGAAGGTCGGGGTCTACGCCCACCCGGTGTGGCAGGAAGACCTCGTCCCCCTCCTGTGGGACGCGGGCGAACTCGTCGACTCCGTGGGGCACGCCCGCATCCCGTACGGCGCGCACCTCGCCAACGATGCCGGCATCGAACTCCTCCTGGTCGAACGCCCCGGCAGCGCCCACGAGTACCTGCTCGGCGCCTTCACCAGTGCCACCTTCGACGACAACTACGCTGACCCGCACGCTCCCAGCTCGGTCGTACTATCGTCCGACGCTGCCCACGCCGCCGGTCTGGTGACCGGCGCGTTCCTGCCCGCGTACGAGCAGGCCGTCCACGAACGGCTGCTGACCGTCGTCGAAGCGGCGCACGGCAGGCTCGAGGAACTCCATGCGACATGGACGGTAATCCAGCAGTCCGGCCGCTACAGCGACGGTATCCGCCTGGACCCGGCTACGCTCGGGCACGTCGCGCAGCAGTACCTGGAAGAAGGCTCCGTGGAGTGGCGCCGCCTGCGCCCCCACGCCGCTGAGCTCCTCTCCCGCGTGCACCCCGCGGCGGGTGCCGAGGACTCCGCCTCCCTGGACCGCCTCCGCCAGCTCCTTTATCCGGACGCGGCGGCCTCCTCGTGGCCGGCGGCGCCATCCGCGTCTGCCGCGCTGCCGCCCGGCACGGTCGAGACCCTCCGCCGGTGGCGCACCGACGCGCCAACCCTGCTGCGGCAGGCTCGCGCCACCCGACCCGTCGGCCCTGCGACCACGGTCCGGCCCGCACTCCCCGCTGCAGGCAAGGCCGCGCCGTCTGTCCCCGAACGAGCGCCGCGCAGCCGATGACCTTCCCCGACCCGTCAGGACGCCCCCCATGCAACCGCACTTCCATTTCGGGCTGCACGCCGAGCACGGTGTGGTCGCCCGTCCCACCGCAGCCATCACTTCCCACCTCGCGGCTTGGTACCTGGAGCGCGAGCAGTTCGAACCAGTACCGGGCCGAGCCGATCTGTTCCGCCTGGCCCAGCCCGATCACGATCTGCGGCGCCGCGCCCGACAGGCCGTCCATGATCTCCGCCAACACGGGTTCACCGTGCAGGCGGACCTCTCCCTCGATCCCGCCCAGACAGCCCCGCCGAACGCCCCGATCCGCGCGAACTACGCGGCCGAACGGTTGGCTCGCATCGCCCGGGCCGCCGCCTCCCGGCCTCCGCAGCACCGCGTGAACGCCTCCCCGGTCGCGTCCGTGCCCGTACCCGCCTTCGGCGCCCACTCTTCGGCAGCCAGACGAGCCCGGTGACCGCGGCGGGCCCCTCCCTGGCCAGACAGCCACACCCCACCGCTTTCCCTCCACCACCGACAGGAGATCCGCCTTGCCCGAAGCACCAGCAGAGCCGTTCATGACAATCCGGCACGCCATCACCGGCGAGGTCACCACCACCGGCTACAACGCCGCCGCCCGGCGAATCCTGCTCCAGGACGGCTTCGAAGAGACGCCAGACTGCGCTTGCCGAGCGACGGAACCCGGTACGGAGCGGACGCACGAGCCTGCTCGGCGGCTAGCGAACTGCTCGTCGCCGACCCTCCCGTGCACCTGTACCGAACCCTCGGGCGGCCGGTGAGCACCGACGGTGCGCCCCGGTTGGCCCGGCCGCCGATGTCGGCACAGTCCGTGATCCGGTCCGAGAGCGGCCAGCCTCTCCAGCCCATTGCCCACCCCGCCCGCACCCGCACCTGCTGAAGGACCCTCGTTTTGACCACACCCACCGGAACGCCTACCAGTTCAGCGCGCACCAAGGGCGGCGAGCTACGGGCCAAGGTGGCCCGACTGCTGGCGGACCGGCCGGCGGACACGCTCACCATCGGGGAGATGGCCCGACAGCTGGGCCACTCCCACGGCGCGGTCCGCAACGCCGCCCTCACCCTGGTGCGACGCGGCGAGGCCGACCAAAACGGAACCGGACAACCCGAGTTCCGAGCGAACGGGAAAACCACCGCAGCCGCGCAGACCGCGGTGATCAGCCCACCGGGCACCCACGCGCCCCGCGCCCAGCCGGCCACGCCCCGCACGACCGGCCCCGCAGCAGCCACGCCCAGGCAGACCGGCCCGATCCGCCGCGCAGGAGGCCAGCTATACCACCCCCGGGAACTGGCCGATCTGCCCGACGTCGAGGCGCTGAATCGCCTGCGCGACGCCGACGTGCCGGTGCTGCTCTACGGCCCTCCGGGCACCGGCAAGACGAGTCTGGTCGAGGCAGCGTTCCCGGACCTGCTCACCGTCGCCGGTGACGGCGACACCACGGTCGGGGACTTGATCGGCGAGTACACGCAGGCCGACGCGGGAGGCTACGTCTTCCAGTACGGGCCGCTGGTCACCGCGATGACCGAGGGCCGCGCCCTGCTGATCGACGATGCGACCCTGATCTCGCCGAAGGTCCTGGCGGCGCTGTATCCCGCGATGGACGGGCGCAGGCAGATCCAGGTCAAGGCCCACAAGGGCGAGACCATCAAGGCGGAGCCGGGCTTCTACGTGGTGGCGGGCCACAATCCCGGCGTCCACGGGGCGGTTCTGACGGAGGCGCTGTCGTCCCGGTTCAGCGTGCAGATCCAGATCGGCACGGACTATGACCTCGCCCTGGCGCTGAAGATCGACGCCCGGGTGGTCCGGGTCGCCCGAAACCTCTCCCGCCAAGTCGAGCTCGGCGAGCTGGGCTGGGCCCCACAGCTGCGGGAGCTGCTCAGCTACCAGAAGACCGAGGCCGTCCTCGGCACCAACGCCGCGCTCGCGAACCTGGTCGGTATCGCCCCTGAGGAGGATCGCGACGCCGTCGCCGACGCCGTCATCAAGGCCGTCGGCGTCAAGAAGATCGCGCCCCTCACCCTCGGCAAGCAGCTGTCCGCCTCAGCCCTCCGGAAGCCCGCGGGCAGCATCGGCTCCGCACCCCGGGGCCGCTCGCGATGAGCGCCCACAACCACGTCCAGTCCCCCGCCACCACACCGGACAACGACGCCGACCTCGCGCGATGGGACGACGACGGCGCCCCACCCGCGCAACCCCGTTCCTCCCCGGACGCGTGGCTGCGCGTGGGAGCCGAACTCGGCGACCGGCTGGTCGCCCTCTCCGGCCGCCAAGACCTCCTCGTCACCTGCCGCCCCGGCACCCGCAGCGGCGCACCGGCCGCGTTCTTCCCCACCCTGGGAGAGGTCGAGTTCGACGCCCGACTTTTCGCCCCGCTCCAGCCCCACGAGATCCATCCGCGGATCGTGGGCGACGAGGATCGGTATCCCGCCGCCTGGGGAGTGTTCGTCCACGAGGCCGCCCACGCGGCCCACTCCGTCTGGACGGCTCCTGCCGGAGCGAACCCCCAACTCGTCGAGGCCGCCCACCTGCTGGAGGAGAGCCGCGTCGAAGGCGCACACCTGATCACTCGGCCCACGGACCGCACCTACCTGCGCACCAGCGCCCGAACCCTGGTCATGCCCGACATCGCCAACCCCACCCTTCAAGGCATCGAGCACGCCGCCGCCGTCGCGGCCCTGATCCTCGGCCGCCGTGACGCCGGCATCCTGGACCCCGGTGAGACCCGTGCCGTCGCCGATCTGTGCGCAAAGGTGCTGGGCGCAGACCTGCTGGCCACGCTCACCCGCATCTGGACCGCAGCCCACCAGTGCGCCGACCACGACGCCACGACCATGCTCGCGCACGCTCAGGACTGGTGCGACGCGCTGAACATCGCGGCCCCCGCCCTGCCCGTGCCGGAGAACCTCACCGATCTGCTGTCCGGCGCCGTGCAGGTCGTCATGGACAGCACGGAGGCCACCGACGCCGCCGACCTCACGGCACAGGCCGCAGCAACCGAAGCCAAGGCCGCGCAGTCCAAGGCGCAGGCTCAGGACCGCGCCCAGCGGGCCGGCCAGCGACGCCAAGCCGCCGCCACCGCCAAGTCGGTCTTCAACGCCCGCGGCACCACCGTCACCCCCGACGGCAAACCGGCGCCCTACAGCAACCCGGTCACCGGCACCCGCAGGCCCACCGCCGCTGAGCAGAGTGCCGCCGCCCGCCTGAGCCGTGCCCTGCGTGCCGCCGCCTACCGCGAGCGGACCGAGGAGAGGACCACCAGCCCCACCCCGCCCGGCCGCCTCAACATGCGCGCAGCCCTCGCCCGCGACGCTCAACGCGCGGCCGGGTCGGTCCCCACCGCGGAACCGTTCACTCACACCCGCCGCCGGAACTCCCCCACCCCACCGCTGCGCGTGGGCATCGCCGTCGACGTCTCCGGCTCCATGCGTGCCGCCTGCGCACCCGTCGCTTCCGCTGCCTGGATCGTGGCACGCGCAGCAGCCCTGACCGACCCCGACTCCCGCACCGCCACCGTCGCCTACGACAGGCACCTGACCGCATTGACCCGACCCACCCACCGAGCACCAGAGCGCGTGACCCAGTTCAATGCCACCGGCGGCAGCCACAACCTCGGCGACGCCATCGACGCACTCGACCACGGCCTCGAACTCAGCCGCCCCGGCGCCGGCCGCCTCCTCGTGATCGTCACCGACGCCCAGTACACCAGCGACGAAACCGCTCAAGCCGTCAACCGCGTCAAGCAGCTCACGACCGCCGGCTGCGCCGTACTCCAGCTCACCCTCACCGCGAAGTCCCGCCACTTGCCGGGGACCACCTTGCTGCACCTGCCCCGGCCCTCCAGCGCTCCCGCCGCCATCGCCACCGCGGCCACAGACGCCATCCGCAGAACACGCTGAGACAACACAGAAGACAGAAAGCAGGAACAACCACATGGCAGTCCCCACGTCCTTTGAGATCGTCCACAGCTGTGGACACACCAACACCCATGACCTGTCCAGCCGTTCGGCGGACCAGCGCGCCGGATACGCCCGCTGGCTGGCCGCCCGGCAGTGCACCGACTGCTGGCGGGCCGACCACCAGGCGGACGCCGCCAGCACGGCCGAGTGGCTGGCCGCCAAGCGCGCCGAAGAACAGACCGCCGCTGCGGACTGGGCAACCCAGTTCGACATGCCTCCCCTGGAAGGCCCCGAAAAGATCCTGGGATGGGGCGAACGCACCCGCCACCAGCTGGTGACCCGCGCGTACACCGCGCTGGTCACCGAAGGCACCTGGGACGAAGCCGACTGGGCCCAGTTGGAGGAGCAGGTCCGGCTCCTGACGCGGGCAGGGTGGTGGGTTGACCAGCGCGAGGCCGAGGGGAGCGATCTGCCCGAGCTGCTAGAGGCCGCCGACGACCGCGACCGGCCCACGGAGAACCCGTTCCGGTAGGCGCGCGGCGCGCAATATAGCGGCGAAGTCCCGGTTTCGGAAACCGGGGATTCTCCGGACCCTTTGTCTTCCACCGCCGCCCAGAGCCTTCGTGGAGGACCCTCCGTGCCCGAGACCCGCCCCGTGTACCTGCCGCCCGACCCGCTCACCCCGAAGCGGGACATCACCCACCAGCACTTCCGCCCAGGCGAGCACGTCGTGATCCTCAAGGGCGCCGCCGGCGGAGAGCTGTGGGGCGACGCAATGAAGGTCGTGGTCTCCTCCTGGCACACCCCCACCGACGAAGACGGGTGGCGGCTGCTCGACCCCAACGGCGGCGACCGCTCCTACGTCACCGCCCACCCCCGCTACCTGGTGCACCTGTCCAAGCGGTGCCCGGAGTGCCTAATGCACCAGAAGGCGCTGCGGGAGTACCTGGTCAACCGCCTCGGGGACGGCGAGGAAGCCGTGGACTGCCGCTGGTACTCACTGAACGCCCTCAACCAGCTCGTCCACGTCGCCGACGCCCGACCCGGGCACTGAGCACGGTCGCAGCCCCCGGAAGGACCAGCCTTCCGCCACCCCCTCGAAATGCGACCCCTAGCGAGACCATGATCATTGCAATCCACTCCCGCGACGTGACCGCCGACGAAGCCCTCGCCGAGGCACTCGGACGGGAGACCAGCACGGCCGAAGGCCTGACCACCGAGCCCGGCGGCACGGTGGTGGCCCACTGGAACCGGCTGGACCACTACACCATCGAGGACGAGACGTGGAGCTCGGCGACGTGGGCCACCCATCTCGCCGGCCCCTCGCTGGAGCACCCGCTCGCCTCCGGGCCTGACGGCGACCGGCGCGCAATCCTCCACGTCACCGCGCACATGCATCCGCTGGACCGGGAGCTGAACCACGCCGAGTGGTCCGAGATCAGTCACCGGATCGCCCGCGTCACCGGCATCGCGACACCCGGCGACGACGCGGCAGGCCGGTGGATCGCCGTCCAGGGCCAGCCCGGCCGCCTGGACGTGATCGCCAACCTCATACGCCTCGACGGCACCTGGAGTGCCCAACCCCGACGCCTCCTGCAGACCCTGGCCGCCGAGGCACGGAAGATCGAAGCTGACCTCCTTCTGCACTCCAGCCACCGGCAGGACTCCACGCGCCAGGCCCCGGCGCCCGGACTGGAACACGTCGCCTCCCCGCGGGTGCCGACCGCGACCGGCCCACTCGCGGGCATTCTGCGACAGCTCGCCGCCGAGCGGTCCGGCCCGATCGCCGCCGTGCGACAGCTCGTGGAAGAGGTCGGGCGGCAGGCAGCCCCGCTGCCCGACCACCAAACGGACGCCGCCGCACGGGACCTGTTCTGGGCGGCCCGCCGCTTGCACGGGCTGCAGGAGCAGCTGGGCGAAATCGCCTCCCGACTCCAGCCTCCTGCCGCTCCGGCCGCTCTCGCTCCGGCCCTACCGGTACAGGCGCCTGCCGCATCGCGGGTGTCGGCCCGGTGAACGAGCCGACCACCCCGCAGGAGGCACCGCCCGTCGCGGTCGCCCGGGACATCGATACCGGCCGGATCATCGCCCGCGGCGGTGACGGGCTGGCTCACGGCATCCTGGAACGCACCTTCTTCCTCCGCGAAGTCCACGGCGCTACCTGGCACCGGATGTCGCCGACCGTTGCGCCGGCGGACCAGGCCGCAGTGGCCCAGCTCGCCGTCGCCCGGCTCCAGGCCGCGGGGTACCGGGTCGAGGCCGACGCCGAATGCGCGACGCCGACGACGCAGGACCGCTACGTCACGGACGGCCGGTCCATCGCCAACCTCGCTGCCTCCATCCGTGAGGCGGCCAGCCCGGCCGAAGTGTCCGACCGGCTGGAGGAGGTGACCGCCGCGCACGACGGCATCCTCGCCTCCCTGGACCAGCTCCTCCACTCCCTCGCCGCCGTCTACGACGGCCTCGGCGGCCCTGCGGACCGGCACATCGCGGAACGGATGCGCTACCTGGCCGAGCACCGGCTCGGTCCCATCACCGCCGACCTGCTCCATACCCGCGCAGATCTCGCCGACCGAACCCCGGCCCGAGCCCGGCCTGGCACGTCACTGCCCGCCGGACCGCCAGCCGTACCCGCCCCTACCGCCTCCGGACGGACCCGATGACCCCCGCCCCAAGTTCGAGGAGCCCATGCCCGCCCCCCACACCCTGCCCGACGACGACAGCCGCGACGTGGAGTCGTTCGCCACCGTCCTCTCCGAGGAACTCCCCGGGAACTGGACCGTGCACCACCACCAGCACCAGCGGCACGAAGACCAGTTCCTGCACGCCGAAGAGGTCTGGGACCTCAACGACGTAGCCGCCGCCCTCGCCGAGTACGCACTGGGCGCAGACGCCCACCTCCTCCGCGACGACGGCACCCGCCTGTACGTCACCCTCCATCCCCAGCACGAAGAGGAGTTCCTGGTGGCCGCCATGGCCCCGTCCGGCGTCGCCCCGGAGGCGTTCGACGGGGTCCGCGAACCCGACGGGATCGCCGTGCCCGCCGACCCCGAGCGCGCCGCCCGCGCCATCACCGCCGACCTGCTGCCCCGCTACGACGTCGCGCTCGCCCAGGTCCGGCACAACGCGATGAACCCCCCGCAACCCCTCCCCGCCCCCGGTACTCAGCCGCAGCAGGTGGTGATGACCTGGCTCGAGAACGGTTCCCTCGCGGCCGTCACCACCGCCCGGCCGGCAGCCGAAGCCCTGGTCTCCGAAGGGTTCGTGTGGGACACCGCTGCAAACGCGTACGTGATCTCCGGGGACGACACCCGGGCCCAGGGCCACGCCGTCCAGGCGGCCGGCGCCCGCCTCGCCCGCCTGGGTATCGCCACCGTGCTGCGCGCTGCCGCCCGCCCTGCCGCGGAGGCCACGCTGCCCGCTGCGCCGCCCGGTGCCCGGAGCACCGCCCGCACCCGGTGACCCGTACGCCCCGGCCATCCACCGGTATCCCCCGCAACCGGCGCCGCGTCCCACCGCTCGACGCCGCCAGCCGCCCCCGGCTCGCCCGATTCCTGCTGCGCCGGTACCTGCGCGCCGCCGTAGTCAAAGCCGCAGGCAGCGACCTGCCCCGGCCCGAACGGCCACCGCGCGCCACCGCGCCGGCCGCCCTCAACCACCGCCGCACCCGCTGACCGCCGTCGCGGGTACTGCACAGCCCCCTGGACCACCCATGACCCCACCCGCCACCGCGCTCACCGACAGCATCACCCGACAGCTCGACCAGCTCTCCGCGCACCTGTCCCAGGCCGGGCCGCAGCAGGCCGCACAGATCCTCCAGCAGGTCCTGGACGCCGAGAACGGCGTCCTGGGCAGGCTGTCGGCCCTGGTCGACACCGGCACCCACGTCACCAAGCACCATGCCCAGAGCGGTGCCATCCCCGCGGAGATGTGGCTGGCGCTCGGGCGCACCGCCAACACCCTGCACGACCTCGCCCTCGACCTGGACGAACACCAGGGAGTGTTCGAGGAGATCGCCTCCCGCCGAGCGTTGACCACGTCCTCCCCGGTGGCCACGCAGGCCACCGCCCTGGTGGCACGGGGGAGGCACCGTTGAGCAAGAGAGCCCAGTGGTCCGGCTGGGGTCAGGCCCAGCAGGCACAGCAGCACTACCTGGTCGAGCCCCGCTACCTCGCCGGCGGCGGGGACCTGCGGCACGTCGGGGAGTACATGCGCGCGTCGGGGTGGAAGGACGTCACCCGCCAGTCCGGCACGATGCTCGCCTTCGACTCACCCGACCAGATGGTGCGCGTCGCCTACCAGCCGCCGGGCGGCTGGCAGGTTCACGGGGCCGCGTACGGACATCAGCCGGCCTGGCAGGTCACCCTGACCCCGCAGACCCCGGTGGAGATCGTCGCGGGCCTGACCGACGCTCTCACCAAGCCGCGCTCGGCGCACGCCCCGAACGTGTGGGCGCCGCTCACCGGGAACTCTTGGAGCGTGCAGCGGGAGGACGGTCACTTCGTCGCCCAGAGCCCCGACCGGCATGCCGTCGTGCAGTACGTCAAGGCCGACGGGAACGGGAGCCAGGAGCACTGGTGGGTCGGCGCCCGCAACGAGCACGGACCCGTGTGGAACGTCCAGGCCACCGCGAGTACGCCGCTGCACCTGATGCAGTCCCTGACCACGGCCATGGCCGACCCGGAGCCGGTGATGCGCCCGCTCGGGCACGTACCGCTCAGCAACCGCATCCGTGTCACCTCCGTGTCCGTCCTGCCCGACCAGCTCGGCGCCTGGCAGCAAGCCCGTCTCTCCGCCGCCCGCGCCGCAGCCTGGAGCCGCAACTGGGTCTCCTCCCGCGCGCGCACCGCCACCAAGGCATCCGGCTACGCGAGGACCCGCTGAATCGCCGGGCTCCCTCCTCCCGGCCGCGGCCCGAAACCCCGGCGCCACTGAACCACCCTCATTCCCTGGAGCTTTCGATGACTGACGGGCACACCACCCGGCTGACCGCCGAGGACATCCGTGCCTCCGCACACACCCTGCACCGCCTCACCGCGCACCTGCGGACCGGCCCGCACCTGGCCGACGCCCTCCCCTTGATCGCGACGCTCGTCGACGCGGACACCGGCACCGCAGCCCGCCTCGGCGAAGCCCTGCGCGGCATCGCCCGCTACCTCGCCCAGGAAACCACCGTCCCCCGCACCGACAGCGTCGAGGCGACCCTGGGCGAGTACATCGAAGCCGCATCCGTCCTGCAGGACCTGCGCCTGCTCGACCTCACCCTCGAACCCCTGCGCACCGCACCCGTCCGTACGAGCCCTGCCGAGACAGCCCCGTGGCAGTAAGCCCTGCCCAGCGGGCCTCCTACGCCAACGACCACCACACGACGATCCCCTTCGAGAAGTCACCCCGCGCCCTCGCGGGCCCCGGCGACCCCCGTCACGTCACCCACGCCCTGCTCGCCTCCGGCTGGACCCTGACCTCCGCCCCCGGCGACCCCCGGATCACCCTGACCGGCCCCGACGAGGCCCGGCACCAGATGGCGATAGATCCGTTCGCCTCTGGCTCACCGTGGCGGATCCAGGCCGCCGACTTGACCTGGTACGCCTCCTTCGACCGGATGGTGCCGGCGGAAATCATCGCCGGATTCACCGACGGCCTCCTCCACGGACCACGCCGGGACGAAACCGGCCCATGGGAGCACATGCAGAAGGCCGGTTGGGCTGTGGAACACCAACCGGACGGCACCGGTCAGGCCCTCTCGCCCGCCCCGGAGCTACCGATCCGCGCCGAGCTGCTCCCCATCTTCAACGACTCGTCCGACCATCTCGCCTGGCGCATCATCCAGCCCGATCACGTCGGCGCCCCGGTCTGGAAGATGTGGATCAGCGGCCTGGTCCCGGACCACCTCATGGCCGGCCTGGCCGAACAGCTCGTCTCCGACGCCCCCGTCCTGCGCGGCATGTACGACCTCGATCACTACAGCGCCCGGCAAGACCCCAGCCCGCTCACGCCCCAGCAGGCGGTCGAGGCCCACTTCACTCGCATCGACGCCGCACAGGCCCGGGCCCCCTCCCAGCGTCGCACCCGCCTCACCACCCGCCTGCCAACCCCGGCAGCGGCCTCGCTGCGCTCGGTACCGAACGGCCCATTTCGCGGGCCTGGGTGACCCCGTTTCACGGGGTCCGGGTCTCCGCCCCGTTGGGCGAGGTCCGCGCCGCTCCCCCACCCGGAGTGTCCGCTCCGCGCCCACCCCGGACCCTGCCGCAGGTCAGGGGCACGTCAGGACATAACCCGACGCCCGCATGGCCGAAAACGATCTTTCCGTTGCCGCAGGCACGCACCGGGTGATACCTGTCACGCCGTCACCTCTATTCAACCCGGAAAGCAGGACACCCCTATGGCCGACAACGTCACCGTCAACCCCGACGCCGAACTCTCCAGCGACAAGAAATACGCCACCATCAGCGGCACCTACACCACCAACAAGAGCGGCACCGCACAGCTCAACATCTACCTCAACGGCCAGCACCGGATCCGCGAGTACAGCGTCGGTGACGGCGGCACCCACACCTGGAGCCAGAACTTCGGCAGCACCTCAGGCGCCTGGTACACCGGCACCTACGACGTCAACGTCACCTTCGGCCAAACCGAAACCACCGCCCAGGTCACCATCCACAACGGCGCCACCCGCGAACACATCAAGGCCCACTGGGAGGTATCCGAACCGTTCCCGGAGCGAACCCCCATCTTCGGCGGCCCCCTCGACGGCCAGGACTACAACTACGCCGAAAGCGGCCCCGCCGGCCCCCAGGCCCCCGCCGACGCCAAGGGCCACTACCTCCACCTCCAGAAACTCGACGGAATCAGCGTCCTGAGCCGCGGCTACTACTGGATCACCGACGAGACCGAACGCCCCACCGGCCCCTTCGAATACAGCGGCGGCCCCCTCGACGGCCAAACCAACACCGACGGCAACCCCAACAACAACCTCCCCACCACCGACGACCCCACCATCGACGACCTCGGCGCCTACCACCTCGCCGGCCGCATCCAGGACCTCACATACGTCTGGCTCCGCGAGGCCGACCTCATGCGCTACCGGTTCTTCCAGGAGCGCCACTAGTACACGCAGCAGCGCCGGCAGGGTTAACCACCCCTAAACGGCTACAACACCCCCCGCCGTGCAGCCCCGTACCACCCCCACGGAGCAGCACGGCGGAAGGCCCGCCCATGTCCCACTCCGCTCGCCCCGGCATCACCTCCGTCCCCCGGTCACCGAGAGATGGTCAGCCGCCTGTCCGTGTTCCTTCGCGCGGCGAACTCTGCGCTCAACGCCTGGGACCTGTACTCCGACGAGCACGCCGACCCCGACGGCTGGCCGTACGACCCTGAGGCCTACGACGGCCGCAAGGCCGAGCGGGACCGCGCGGTGTGGATGGCGTTCAAGCCCGTGCCTGAGGAGGCCGGCGTCCTGCTCGATGCCGCCGAAGCCGACCTCGGCCGGATCCCGATCGCTTCCGTCCACAACCGGTGGGCCTGGCAACTGACCCAACTGCGCGACGCAATCGACCAGATAGCGGCCACCAGGACAGCGTACGGAGAACTCCTCGCTGCCCATCCTCATGCGAGTCCCGAAGCCAGAGACGCCGCGGTCGACGCCCGCAACCCCGAGGCGTGGAGCGCCCTCTGCACCTGGCTCGTCCACGGCCTCGCCGTCCTGGAGATCCACACCACCGCCGCGCGCACCGCCCCTGGCCTCCGGATCACGACCTTCGCGCCGCTGCCTGCTCCACCCGCCAGCGCCAGTCACACGACCCGCCGCTGAACCACCCCCTCCCGTTTCCCTTCTGCCTTGGAGTCCGCTTGTCCCTGCGCCCGCTCGTTCTCGTCGTCGCCCCGGGTGACGACATCTATCGCGGCTACTGCCTTCGCCAGGTCGCCGACGCGTACGACGTCGCCGTCATCACCACCGGCCCCCTCACCTGGGAGCAGCCCCACGTCGTCGACCACGAGATCGTCGAGGACTTCGAGGACGAGGCCGGCCTCTTCGCCGCCTGCGAGGCGCTCGCCGCGCGCCACCCGGTCGCTGGCGTGGTGACCTGGGCGGAAGGGCATCTGACCGCGGTGGCCCGTCTGGCCGAGCACCTCGGCCTCGCCACGACCAGCGTGGAGTCGGTCCGTACCTGCCGGGACAAGGCCGCCAGCCGCGCCGCCTTCGCCACCCGCGGCGTTCCGTCGGCCCAGTCCACCGCAGCGAACTCCCTGCACGAGGCACTGGCTGCGGCCAAGGCCATCGGGTACCCGGTCGTCGTCAAGCCCGCCTCGGTCGGCGGCAGCATCGGCGTCATCAAGGCCGAGACGCAGCACGATCTGGCCGCGGCGTACGCCTTCGCCACCCGTGGTGTCCAGCTCCACGGCGGCGACAACACCGTCGTTCTCGTGGAGGAATACCTGTCCGGCGAGGAAGTCAGCGTCGAGTGCGTCACGTACCAGGGTGTGACCACCGCGGTGGCGTTGACCCGGAAGGAGCTCGGTCCGGAGCCGCTTTTCGAGGAGATCGGCCACACCCTGACCGCCGGCGACCCGCTGCTGGCCACCGTCGCGCCCATCGCCGCCGCGGCGGTGGAGGCGACCGGCACCGTGAACGGCATCCAGCACGTGGAACTGCGGCTCACACCGTCCGGGCCGCGCGTGATCGAGGTCAACGGCCGGATCGGCGGAGACTGGATCGGCTGGGCGGTCTGGCGGGCCACCGGCCTGTCGCTGCCGCGGATCGCCGCCGACCTCGCCGTCGGCCAGGCGCCCGCCCTGACCCCCACCCGACAGCAGGCCGTCGCCATCAAGGTCCTCTACGCCCCCGCCTCCGGCACCCTGGCCCAGCGGGCCATCCCCGCCACCTTCACGGAGACCACCGGGTGGGTGCACGGCCCCGCCTGGCTGATGGAGGAAGGCGACGAGGTCCTGCTGCCGCCCGAAGGCGACCTCGACTCCGCCCGCGTCGGCCTGTTCGCCACCCACGCCGACACCCTCGACCTCGCCGTCGCGCGCCGCACCGTCACCGCCAACCACATCGCCCTCACCGTCACCGCCGACGGGCAGCAGTGAGCGAGCCCGACAAGGCGCCGGTACTGGCCCAGGTCGCTCCGCGATACCTGGCCGGCGGCGGGGATCCCCGTTGGGTGACCGCCCCGCTGCAGCAGGCGTTCCGCTGGCGGGCAGCGCACCTCCCGCTCAGCCCGGTCGTACGGCTGACCCGCCGCGACCACCAGACCGAGCTGCTGCTCAACCCAAGCCCGGACGACCACTGGTGGACCCTGCGCCACACCGGGGCCGACAACGACGGCAAAGCGTGGACCATGCGTTTCGACGCTCGTACTCCCGCCGAGATCGTCGCCACCGCCACCGATGCCCTCACCACCAACCCCACCGCGCACTACCCGGCGGACCCGCTCCAAGTCCTGGAACAGGCTGGATGGCACCGCTCCATCCTGGACCACCGCGTCGACTCGCCCGACGAGTTCGTCACCGTCTCCCGCCACCCCCTCGGCGCTGTGCACATCAAGGTCACCGCCTTCGACGGCCCCTGGGCCTCCGAGCCGAGCGACCGGCCGGTCTGGCGGGCGTACTTCTCGGACCACACCCCGCCCCATCTGGTCACCGCGGTCCTCGCCGGCCTTGCTTCCCCGGAACCGCTGCTGCGCGACGAGAAGGAGATGCCCGCCTTCCTGCGCTACAGCGTCGGTATCGCCCGCGAGCGCGTCCCCGCCCAAACGGCCGAGGACGCCCTGTGGGCCCGCATCAACCGCCTCACCGCCCAGCAGACCGGCCGGCCCCTGCCTCCCCAGCCTCCTGGCGGTCCGCTGCCGCGCCGTACCCGCTGAACCTCTCCCTCCTTCCCGCCCCGCCCCTCACGGAACAGCGCCGCCCTTGTCCCAGCCCAGCCCCTCCTCATCCGACGGCTACGACATAGCCTTCAAGGTCCTCCTGGGCCTGTTCGCCGTCGCCGTCCCCCTCGCCCACCTCGCCTGGCTCAGCGGGAACCTCACCGCCCTGGCCACCGGCAACACCTGGGCCGCCTACCGGCCCGCCGACGCCCTCATACGCCCCGACCAGCTCTGGCCCGGCCTGGGAGAAACGTCCCTGCTGATCGGCGCCCGGATCCTTCCCGTCCTCGCCCTGATCGCCCTCGCCGCCTTCGGCGGCCTGTGGTGGAGCCGCCACAAGGGCACCTTCGGCGGGAAGAACAAGCGCCGGGTCCAGGGCACCGCGAAGGCCCGGGACATAGAGCCGCTGCTGGCCAGCGCGATCACCGCCAAGGCCCGCTCGCTGCGGCCCAGCCTGAAGGACTCCGACCGCATCACCCCGTCCGACACCGGCATCCTCCTCGGCAACTTGCAGGGAAGCCGCACCGAAGTCCGCATGGGGTACGAGGACGTCGCGGTGGCGATCATGGCACCGCGCTCCGGGAAGACCACCTCGCTGGCGATCCCCTCCATCCTGGCCGCGCCCGGCGCCGTACTCCTGACCAGCAACAAGGCCGCCGGCGACGCCTACACCACCTGCTTCGACGCCCGCAGCCAGGTGGGTCGGGTCTGGTCGATGGACCCTCAGCAGATCGCCCACGCCCCGCGCACCATGTGGTGGAACCCCCTGTCGGACGCGAAGTCCCTAGAGGGCGCGAACCGGCTCGCCGGCCACTTCCTCGCCGCCTCCGTCGACGCGAGCCAGCAAGGCGACTTCTGGTCCAAGGCCGGATCCAACATCTTGGCGCAGTTGCTCCTGGCCGCGGCCCTCGACAACCGCCCGATCACGGACGTGATGACGTGGCTCGCATTCCCTGCCGACCGCCGACCGCTCGACATTCTGCGCGACCACGGATTCACCTCCGTTGCAGCCCAGTTGAAGGGCACTGTCGAAGGCCCCCCGGAGACACGCGACGGCATCTACGAGACCGCGAGACAGTACGCATCCGCCCTGCTCAGCGCCGACATCGCAGCCTGGGTGACCCCCCAGAAGGGCTTGCCGGAGTTCCGCCCGGCCGAGTTCGTGGCCTCCACGGACACGTTGTTCCTTCTCTCCAAGGACGGTGGCGGCGGAGCCTCTGCGCTGATCGCAGCGTGCGCGGACTCGGTGATGCGGGCCGCGACCGCCCGAGCCGAACGCACCGGCGGACGTCTCGACCCGCCCATGCTCGCGATCCTCGACGAGGCCGCAAACGTGTGCCGAATCAGCGACCTCCCCGACCTGTACTCGCACCTGGGATCGCGCGGAATCATCCCGATAACGATCTTGCAGTCCTACAGGCAGGGGCAGAAAACCTGGGGCGACGCGGGGATGGACGCTATGTGGTCCGCAGCCACGATCAAGGTCATCGGGTCCGGCATCGACGACCCGGACTTCGCGGACAAGCTCTCCCGGCTGATCGGCGACCACGACGTGGAGACGAAGTCCACTTCCATCTCCGAGTCGGGCAAGTCCACCTCGATCAGCATGAGGCAGGAGCGGATCCTGCCCGCGGACCGGATCCGCGCCCTACCCAAGGGCACCGCCCTCCTCTTCGCGACCGGCCTGCGCGCCGCCATGCTCGACCTGCGCCCCTGGTATCTCGAGCCGGGCGCCGGTGAACTCGCCGCGTCGTCCAAGGCCGCCTCCGACGCCATCACCGCCCGCGCCATCGCCAAGGCCGCGCCCACGCAAGCCGACTTCAAGAAGGCCGTCTGACGGATCTTGAACTGGCCTCGATCTCGTGCCAGTACGTCGCCGCGGCCATCGAACGCAGCAGCGCACCGGCAGAGCGCCCGAGCAGTCGGGTCCGCCCCTCGGCGTCGCCTCGCCGGCTCCCGCGCCGGCGTCCAGCGCCGCCCTGGCCGCCCAACCCGGTTCCCCGCGCAGCCGATGGCTCCGCCACCGGCAGCCGGCGCCCTCACCCACCCGCAGGAGTTCTCACGTCCCCGACCGATCCCACCGGCAGCCCCACGCCTGCCGATATCGCCCGCGCCCTCGCCACCCGCATCTCCACCGTCCCGCCGCCCCCGCCCCATGTCGTGACCGTCCACTTCGGGCTGCTGCGCGGCGCCGAATCCCGCTACGGAAACCACTCATCCGGCGGATCCGTGCTCGGCCTCGCCAACGCCCTGCACGCCGAGCTGTACGGCCTGCCGGGCGAACGCCTTCCGCTTCCCGGCGCACTGGACGAACTCCTCCAGGCCACCGAGCACGACGACGACCAGAAGCTCGTGCTCGGCCAGGTCGCCACCCAGCTGGAGGCCGCCGCCGCACTCATCGAGCGGGCCCGCCACCAGGCCCGCTGGCACCACCTGCCGGAGACGGTGGCCTCCCGCCTCGTGACCAGTCAGGCGCTTGCTCAGCACCTTTCCGCCGAACTGCAACAGCTGGCCCCGGCCTTCACACCGGGCGCCGGCACTCCCCCCGCACCGGCGCAGGCCCTCCCCATGCCAGCCCCCACTGCCGGAGCCCCGGTCCGGTCCCGCCCCTGAGCCATCCGGCCACGTCCCGGACACCCCGGCTCGCCGCAGAGCGTCCCCCTACCGCTCCGGTACCGCCCTCACCGAAAGCCCTCCTGCCCATGACCGACGATCTCCTGTTCGACGTACCCGAGCCGCTCACCCCCGTCGAGCGACTGCTCACCCTCGCCGGCGAATTCACACGGCACAACGACGCCGTCGACCTCATCCGGCCCACCGCGGATTCGCCTCCAGACCTGGAAGCCCACGCCGGTTCGGCGAATCACCTGGCCCACGAGTCCCTCACAGCGATCAAGGCGGTCCACGACCAGCAGTTGTACGCGAGTGCCGACCTGATCGACGCCCTGGTCCGGATCAAGCAGCTCGCCTACCTCAGCAGCGAGGCCGCCCGCCATCTGACCGAGGCACAAGAAGCCCTCTCCGCCGCGCCCGAGCATTCCGGCCTACCCGAAGGCGTCCGCCACCAGATCCAGCTGGCGCAGGAGCTGACCGCCCTCGCCGCAGGAGCGGTCGTCGAGTCGGCCGCCACCATCGCCCGGGAAACACAGCGGCGACGACCTGCCGCAGCCACGGCAGCCGACGGCCTGAACACCGCCGAACTCGCTGCGCTCCACGCCACCGCCCGGGGCCATGTCGTGATGACCCAGAGCATGGGCCGCGAGTACGTCCACAGCCGCGACCACCGGGTCCGGATCAGCACCCTGCGCTCCCTGGAGAGCAAGGGGCTCATCGCACACGAGCCCGGCTCCGCGCCGCCCGCCTTCTACGGCGGGCCGCCGCAAGACCGCATCCGCCTCACCCGCGGCGGCACGAGCGCCGTGGCGGCACTCCTCGCCGCCCCCACGGCCACCCCGACCATCTCAGCTCCCGCCGCAGCCCCGGCCCCCACTACGCCGACGCCCGCACGAACCCGCTGACGGCGAACGTCTCCTTCCTCCGACCCGCCCCATGCCCATCCCGCCGAGCCCCGCGGCGGACGGCAGTACCCCGCAAGGACCCCCCATCCCCACCACCACGCCCCTCGCCACGCCCCGACGTACGCCTCCCGCCGGCGAGACGACCACCCGCCCGGCCCTGCGCGCACTTTCACTTGGTGCCGGGATTCAAAGCTCCGCCCTGCTGTGCCTGTCCGCAGACGGCACCCTCCCCAAGATCGACATCGCGGTCTTCGCCGACACCGGCTGGGAACCGAGGAAGGTGTACGAGCACCTCGACCGCCTCGAACGGGAAGTCGCCGTACCGGCAGGAATCCCGATCGTTCGGGTGTCCTCGGGCAACATTCGCGAAGACGCACTGAACCCGAGCCACCGCTTCGCCTCCATGCCGCTTTACATCCTCAATCAAGACGGAAAGCAAGGGATGACGCGGCGGCAATGCACGGGTGAATATAAAATCAAACCGATCAAGAAAAAGATCCGCGATATCCTCGGATACCCCTACCCGTCCAGGGTGCCGAAGGGGGTATTTGTCGAGCAGTGGGTCGGCATCAGTACGGACGAATTCCATCGGGCGAAGGACTCCGGCGTCCAGTACATGCACAACGTCCACCCGCTCATCGATATAGGCTGGTCCAGGACGGACTGCGTCCGCTATCTGAGCAGCCTCGGCTTGGCCGACACACCCAAGTCGAGCTGCCTCGGTTGCCCTTTCCACGGAAACGCCCAGTGGCGGAGTATCAGGGATTCGTCCCCGGACGAGTGGGCCGATGTCGTCGAATTCGATGCGGCCATACGCCAGGGAAATGCCCGCGCGAACGCGAACGGAAACCGGCTGCTCGGACAGGCTTATCTGCACCGGTCCCGTGTGCCGCTTTCCGAGGCGCCGATCGACCATGTCACCGCCTCGGAGTGGGCTGCCCTGCAGCAGGAGAGCGACGTACCGGACGCCGAGGAACTCGAAGCCGGGGTCGTGGACGGCTGCTCGCCGTGGGCCTGTCGGGGCGAGCAGAGTGCACCGGACCGCGACGGCTTCGGGCTGGCCGTATGAGAGACCTCGTCCTGGACCTCTTCGCCGGTCCGGGCGGCTGGGGGCACGCCCTGCACGTCTTGGGGGTACGCGACGTCGGCCTGGAGTGGGACGAATGGGCCTGCAAGACCCGTGCGGCAACCGGGCAGACCACGATCCGCACCGACGTCGCGCTCTACCCGGTCCGCCCCTTCGTCGGGCGGACCCGCGGCCTGATAGCGAGCCCGCCCTGCCAGGCCTGGAGTACGGCCGGCAAACGCCTCGGACTGGTCGACCAGCCCCTCGTCCACGAGACCGTGGCAGACCTGGCCGCCGGACGGGACACCCGCCCCCAACTCCTCTCAGCATGCCAGGACCCGCGGTCGCTGCTGGCCGCCGAGCCGATGCGCTACCTCCACGCCCTGCAGCAGGCCGGCCAGCCGGAGTGGGTACTGATGGAAGAGGTCCCCGACGTCGCACCGCTGTGGAAGCAGTACGCCGCAGTGCTCCGCACCTGGGGGTTCTCCACCTGGAGCGGCATCCTCAATGCCGCCGACTACGGGATACCCCAAACCAGGAGGCGGGCGATCCTCATCGCCTCCCGAACGCGCCTGGCCGTCCCACCCGAACCCACGCACGCCAAGTTCGTCGAACCGGAGTCCCTGTTCGGGCCCGGCCGGCACAAGTGGGTGTCCATGGCCGAAGCCCTCGGCTGGGGCCGCACCGACGGTCCCGTGCCCACCGTTTGCGCCGGCGGCGGTCCCGGCGGTGGACCGGAGCCCTTCCCCTCCGGCTCCCGCAAGACGCTGTCCGACGCCCGCGACCGCGGCGCCTGGCGGAACCCCCCGCATCGCCCGATACCCGGTCGGAGTCCCAAGATCGCATCTCCCTGCCGCTGCGGTGCCGGGCCTTCGCCCTCGTCACCGCGGTGCGCAGGGGAAGGGGACTGGGTCTTGCGCAGCAACAGCCAGGCGAACGCGGCGGTCCGCGCCGTCACCGAGCCGGCGGCCACCCTGTTCTTCGGGAACCGGGCCAACGAGTGCGTCTGGACCACCCGGTCCGCCACCCCCGCGGACTCAGCTGCAGGGGGAGCACCGCCGGCGATCCGGATCACTGCCGAGGAGGCCGGGATCCTGCAGTCCTTCCCGGCGTCCTACCCGTGGCAGGGCAACAAGGGCCAGCGCTTCTCCCAGATCGGCAATGCGGTACCTCCACTGCTCGCGGCCCACTTGATCGCGCCCCACGTGGAACGCACGGTCAGCCGCAACGACTTCGTCCTGGCGGCGTGATGGCCAATCACACCCGCGCCGAGGCGGAGGCAGAGTTCTTGGAGGACCCGGCGCCTACGCCGGTGGTCCACTACGCCGAGCAGGCGCTGCTCGGCGCCCTGCTCCTGGTCCCCGAGCGGCTGAAGACCATCGGGCTCCTCGAGCCCGAGCACTTCGCCAACACCGCCCACAGCGCGCTGTTCGCGGCGATGCGCACCGTGTCCCCGCCTACCCCCGAGGTCCATCGCACCAGCCCCGTGTGGCCGAACCAGCTCCTTGCCGCCGCGCAGCCCCAGGCCCGAGCGCTGACGGCGGCCTACCTTCACCTGCTGATCAGCGTCTGCCCTGCCGATGCCCACGCCCCGGCCTACGCGCAGATGGTCCGATCCGGACACGCCCGCCGTGTCCTGCGTCAGCACGCCGGCTTCCTCGCCCAGGCCGCCCGCGCCCCGGGGCCCGACCCGGCTGGGGTCGTCCTCGCCCGGTCCGACCAGCTCGCCGTCTATCTCGACGAGCTGGCCACGGCCTTTCCCTCCCACCCCGGTTCGATGCCCCGGACCCCGCCTGGGCCCGAACCGGCGGCGGAGACGTCCGCGGAGGCGGAGGACCAGGAGCGGATGCTGCTCGCCACAGCCACCGCCCACCCCGAAGAGCTGCCCCGAATGCGGTGGCTACACGAAAGCGACTTCACGGTCCCCTCGCACGCCGCCCTGTTCGCCTGCCTGACCGCACTCGCCCGCCAGGGTGCACCGGTGGACCCCATCACCCTGCTGTGGGAAGCCCAGCAGCGCGGCCTACTCCACAAGGGCTTCGGGCCCGCCGAGTTCCTCGACCTGGTCTCCCACCCCGCCGGTGCGCCCGAGCACTGGGGCCAGAAGATCCTCCAGCGCTCTCTCCTCAGCCAAGCCGCCTCCGTCGCGGCCCGCATCGAAGCGCTCACGGCGGACCCAGCCACCTCCGTCCACCAACTGGCCACCGGCAGCCGACGCGCCCTCGCCGCCCTGTCATCCACCCGGGCCCGATGGCACCAGGCCACCAGCGCCCCTGTCGAAAAGGCCCCCGTTCCTCAGTCCACGGCATCGCGTACTCCATCCGTCCGCAGCCCGACCGCACGAGCCGGCCCCGCCGCGCGTGCCCCGGCCCGGCCCGGCCGATGACCAACCCACCTCACCCGAAGGCCCCTCATGTCTCATGCCTCCGCCGACGCACACATCCGATTCACCCTCCACCCGGAACACCACCCGGGCGTCATCGCGACGACATCCGGCCCCACGAGCGACGCCGCCCGCTCCCACCTGCATGGCCTCGGCTTCCGCAGCACCGGCCCCGACACCATGGTCCTCGCCCGCACCGATCACGAGGAGCCGTACTACGCCAACGCCGCGGCCACACCGCTGATCCGGTACGGCTTCACCGTCGAGATCACCCCACCCCTGCAGGAAGAGATCGACACGGAGTGGTCTTGGGGCAACTACCCGTACCCCTGGTGCACCCGCGATGAGGTCCGCGAGGTGAGCGCGGAGGCCCAGCGCATCCACGACGACATCGCCGAGGGCCGCCTGATCATCCAACTCCACGCCGACGACGGCCACACCACCGTCGCCGTCGGCACCTACACCAGCGGCCTCCGCCGCACCATCCACCTCCACGGAGAGAACCACCTCCGCCAGATCACCCAGGAGTACGACGACGAAGCAGAGGCACTCGGCGAGTTCCATAGGCTGTACACCGTCGCCGTCCGACCGGGCCCGGCCCCTCTCACTCGACGCGAGAGATCCGTCCGCCAAGCTGGCAGCACCACCCTCCGGACCGAGACGGCTTCCAAGGGTGTTAGCGATGCAACCGCCGGGACCTCCAGGGTGGCACCGACAGAGCCTCCGACCGCCGGCCCCGGCGAGCACGAGGCGTTCCTGGCCAACTTTCTGGAGACCAGCCCGGAGTGGGAGAAGTACCGCACCGGTGATGACGACACGACAATCGCCAACCACGAGTCCCTGACAGCCCGGGCTGAGTTCGACCCCGAGGCCCCTGGAAACTCAACTGCCACGGCTGTGACAAGTTCGTCCTCTCCGGCGCCGACCTCGTCTACTGGCACCGCAAACGCGAGCAGTGGCGGATGCTCGCCGAACGGGCACCTGACAGCGCGACCGCCGACTACCTGCACGAAGTCTTCGACCCCACCGCGCGCGCGATCGCCGGCCTGGAGACGGCCCGCGCCGCGGTCGGCCTCCTCGAGGAGGCCCTGGCCCTGGACCTACGACGGCCGCAGGACTACTTCGGCAAGGTCTGGTCCACCGCCTTCCGGGCCCAGGACCTGGCCGCACCGGACACCGAGGAGGACGCATGAGTTCCGGCCCTGCTTCCACCACGGCGGCCATTGCCGCCCGCCGCCGCCAGACCGAGGACAAACTCGCGGCCGTCGAGCAAGCGATCGGCCAGCTCCGCCGCGAACGTGGACGGCTAACGGTCCGGGCGGTCGCGGAGCGGGCCGGCGTTTCGGCCACGTTCCTCTACGAGAACGCCACCGCCCTCACGCTGGTCAAGAACGCGGCCGCCGACAGCCGCAGCCGGCACGATCGCCACGGCCAGGCCGAACACGACCGCGTCGAGGCGTCCTGGCGCGAGCGGGCCCTGAACGCCGAGGCCGAACTCACCCACAGTCAGAAGGAGATCCTCACCCAGCGGCAGCGGATCGGCGAGCTCATGGGCCAGATCCGCGACTTCGACCAGATGGTCCCCGGCGAGTCCGTCCAAGCCCTGACCACCGAGAACACCACCCTCAAGGCCCGCGTCCAGCAGCTCACCCGCGAGCACCGCACCCTCCAAGAACGACTCGAAGGCGCCCGCTCCAACCTCCGCTTCGCCGACAAGCGCGTCGCCGGCCTCGAAGCACAGGTTCTTGAGCTCCAAGGGCCGCCCGGATCATCCTGAAAGCACCCGCGCGCGTGATCATCTGTCGCTACGTTGGGCGTTCTGGCTATTGCTATCTGGAAGAAGGACGACCGATGAGCGCTGAGGCACCGAACACCCTGCTGTCCTACCGGCTGAGCCACCGGCCGGAGATCCTCGCCGGCACCACCCAGCCGGACACCGACCGGCTCTCCATCACCATCGGCGAAGACCTGCCCACCAGCGTGAAGGCCAGCCAGGTCACGCTCGCCGTCCCCCTCGGCACCGGCCCCGGCGACCTGGTGAAGGACCCCGACACCATCAACGTCGAAACCACAGGCGGAAGCCTGCCCAGCCAGGGCGGAGGCTGGGACGTCCTGCGCCTCACGAACGACGCGGGGACGCACGAGATCCTCCACTGGACCCCCCGACGGGGATCTGCCACCTTCGACGGCACGTGGACGCTGACGCTCACCCTGGACTTCCAGCCCAACCCCGCCGCACGGAGCGTCACAATCGGCATCCAGGAGGAGACCTCCACGTCAAGCACCACCCACTCCCGGAAGCAGATCATGATGACCCTCGACTCCGAATCGACCGTCGTCACCCCCTCCGGCTCGGGCCTCTTCAGCTAACCGGCCCCTGGAACCGCGGGCTCTGGGCAGGCGTCCTCGCAACCGCACGGCCCCGTCGGCATCCCGCCGAAGGGGCCTTCGCGCGCTCCGGCACCAACCGACCAGCACCTCCGCCCTCAACAGCTGACAACGTCGCGGACACCTACGCGACGCATCCCCCCAGCTCAGGGCCAACGCTGACACTTTGGAACTCGGAAAAGTGCGCGTGGGCCCGGAATGCGGGGCTCGAACTCGGACGGGGTTACGCCTCGGGGTGGTTCAGACCGTCGCGGTTCTCCCCGTCGTCGCCGGCCGAGGTTCCGGTGGGGTCGGACTCCTGGGTGTCGAAGCGGTCCTGCACGCGGGCCAGGTGTTCAACCGCGATCAGCAGGGATGAAGTACCGGTCTCTACGGGCTGCTGCTTGGCCATGGTCGTCTTCGCTCGCTTCCTGTCGAAGTGGGCTGGTGACGTGCTCGGAAGTACGGAACCCTGCTCGCTCGAACGTTTGTACGCAAGACGTGAAACGAGCCCGATCGAGGCATGTGGCCGAGCAGCGCCCATGCCCCGCCATGGACGGCTGGGCGATACATAGCGCACGATCCCCGGTTTCCGAAACCGGGGATCGTGCGGAAGATGGAGAACTCCACCGCCACGTCCCACCCGTCACGTCGAAAGGCGCCCGCCGAGGACCCTCCCCCCATCCCGCTGCTCGCGAACACCCCTTTCCGGCGCCCGGCACGTGGAGTCGACGCCGAGTCGACGGCCCCTACGCCGCCGCGTAGGACAGCCGGAACAGCTCCACCGCTCGCTCGACGTCCTCCTCCGAGCGCAGCTGTACCTCCAGGTCGCCGGTGCCATGGTGCCCCAGGCCGGTCATGTCCCTTGTGAAACCCGGCACGAGGTCAACCGCTGCGGGGGCGGCTTTGAGGTACACGAGGACCTTGTCCTGCCGTGGCGTCACGCAGGCGAAGTTCCGCAGCCGCTGGTAGGCGTCGTACTGCTGGCGTCTGACCTTCTTGACGTCCTCCCCCAGCCCCAGAAGCAGCTCGTCCACCGCCGACGCCAGGTACGCGATTGCCGCAGGCGCGGGCTGGGTGGGCGGGGTGCCGGCGGCACCGATGCGGCGAAGGCGCTTGGGCGCTTTGGCCCGGGCGGCGACCGAAGCAGCGACCGTCTCCAGCGCGATGTGGTGTTCGCCGTACAGGCGATAGCGGACCAGGTCGATCGACCGGCGATGCTCACGCACCGCGTGAAGGTCGTAGCGGGTGAAGTCGCCCGCGATGCAGATCAACCGGGGCGCGCTCCACAGCACCTGCGAGGCCGCGGTCGCCCCGAGACGCTCACGCACCAGCGCCTGGAACTCAGTCCGGTGGTCCACCAGCCACGCCATATAGAACAGGCCCTGGTTGATGACCCCCGGGTCCGTCGCACGCTTGTACTCGACGATCACCGGGGCGCCGTTCTCATCGACCCCCAGCGAGTCGATGCGCCCGCCGTGCACAGAGCCGGTGCTGTATTCGGAGGCGAGGAATCGCACCCCGAGCATCGCCTCCATCGCTCCCTCGACCAGGCCCTGCACATCAGCCTCAGCCTCAGCCAATCGCGGCGTGACCTCGGTCACGCCGTTTTTCGTGTAGAACAGCTTCAGGCTTGCCACCCCCCTTGTCGCATGTGCCGAGAGGTAACACCTGCGGACCGAGGGGTATTTCCGCCAGTCAGGGCGGACCAAGATCCGGACCAATCCCGGACCAGCGCTGCTTCAGCAGGCCCTAACTGCCACATCTGCGCAGGTCAGGGCGCCGCGATGCTTGTACCACCAGCAGACGAAGAACCTCCTGGTCAGCTACTCCCCCAAGAAGCTCGGATTCTTCTAGGTTCACGAGAAACGGCGCCTGAACTGGGCCTTTGCCCGTCAGGCGCCGTCGGCTCGACCTGCTGGACGCGGACAGAGGTTCTTACTGTTCCTCCCGATTCCTCCCGCCCGCCTTCCGCTCCAGACCGGCTGCTCCGGACCAGCCACGGACCAAACCGAGCTCACCACGCGGGTGGGCGCCCTGACCGGCGCGGTCATGCTCTTCCATGGCCTCCTCGATGAGACGGTCGGCCTGCTTTCCCGGAGTGGCCGTACCCGCTGCGGTCCGGGCCCTCGATGTAGGACTCCAGAGCAATGTTGAGCGCGCCACCGCTGAGGAACTCGGCGTACTCGCGCACGGACCCGACGATCGTGAAGCCAGCGGGATTACCGTGCACCAGAGCGTTGCGGACGCGGCTCCGCCGCCCCTCCAAGGCGGCGCCTTGAGCGGCGTACCGCTCGACCAGGGTCCGGTATCCGGCGTGATCGCTCACGCTGGAGAACATCCCGCCGAACCATGCGCGCTCGTGCTCGATGCGACAGAGCGAGAGCAGATCGGCGGAGCGGTCGGCGACGAACAGGATCCATGGGCGCGACGGATCGCTCGCGAACCACTCCCGGGCCAGCTCGTTGGCCAGACCCGATGTGAGGGCCGTCAGGTTCCCGGCCGTTGCGACATCGGTCCAGACCGCATCGGTGCGGCTTCCCGGCGGCTGCTTCAGGACAGTTCCGGGACTGTTGACGAGCCGCGCGAAGGCGGCTTGGAAGTCGGCGAGCGATGTGGCGATGTGGGCCCGGAGCCCGGGACCGAGCGCCCGTGTGGACTCCGGACCAGTCACGGACCGAGCTTCGCGCGGGTCGGCGCCCATTCCACGGACGTTCTCATGGGGTGGGCGGCGGTGGAACGGGCTTGCCGAGGGCGTCCGCGAGGGCGGCATTGATCAGGTTCGCCGGTGCCTCACACGGACGGTCGCGGCGGTTGTCCGCCAAGGTGGGTACGCGGGGCGGGCATGCTCCCGACGCGATGTCGCTGTTGACCAGCACCACCACGGTGGCCTGCAGCCCGGGGTGGTAGAAGAGTGTGGCCGTGAAGCCGGGAATCTCCCCGGTGTGCCCGATCCAGTCGCGCATCCCCATGAGCCCAAGGCCGTAGCCGGCTTCCGGCTTTCCCGGCTCGGGCAGCAGCGAGTCGAGTCGCTCGGCCTGCTGCTCGGGTGGCAGCAGGCCCTTCCCGGTGCCCATGGCCCGACCGAAAGCCAGCAGATCCCGTGCCGTCGACGTCAGTCCCCCGGCGGTCCAGGCGACCGAGGGGTTCCAGTCGGTGGCGTCGACGGGGGCCGCCCCGGCGGACTGGCCGAAGAGCGTGTAGCCGCGCGGGTGCGGTGGGGGGATGGTGGAGTTCGCGCCGGAGGGTATTCCGGGAACTCCGCCCGTCCACGGGCGAGCAATTGTGACGGCGCTTCGTACGGCACCCATTCACTGCATGCCACCCCGTAGTCCAGTCCGTAACTGAACTACCCGTAGAACTCCGGAGCGACCCAGAACGAGGCCCACCGCTGCGCCACCGCACCTTCACCAACGCTTCTACAGGGTTGGCCTCCAGCTCGCGCACCAGCCCGGTGAAGGTGGACTCCAGGTCCGGATAGTGATCCCGGCAGGCGGTCTCGGCCTCACAAGCACGGAACACCCCGTCGAATCCCTCTCGGGCGCTCTTCCAGAACCCGCCGAGGGTGACCGCGTCGGGCGGCACGATGCCGTCGATGGTCACCGAACGGATGCCTGCGGGTGCTCCCGCATGAGGGTCAGTGCCAGATCGGTGCCGTAGGAAGCCCCGTAGACGTTCCACTGGTCAACGCCCAGCGCGGTACGCAGATCCGCGACGTCGGCAGCGTTCTCAGTGGTGTTGTACGCGCTCAGGTCGGCGCCGGTACCCGCCAGCTTGCGGTGACATGCCGTGGCGGCCTCCAGGTGCTGCCTCTTCGTCATGGAGGAGTCATAGACCAGGCCAACGCTGTGGGCGCGGAACTCGTCGAGATCGGCACAGGTCAGCTCCGGCTGCGAGGACGATTCCCCGCGCTGGGAGAGAAGAATGAGCCGGCGGTCACGATTCATTCCGGCATCGATCAGCACCTTGGCCGACGGAATCGGAACCTCGCCCGGGCCGCCCGACAAGTACACGACCGGGTCGGGCGCCGGGTGCGACGAGGCAGCCGGCACGATCGCCACCGCGAGCCGGATGGTGCGACCGTTCGGGTTGGCACGATTCTCCGGCACCACGAGGTTGCCACAGCGCGCTTTGTCGTAGGCCGGATCGGGCTCGATCGTGGGCGGGCAGGGGCCCGGCTCGAACGTCGCGGCCGGGGCTTTCGCCGACAGGGCGACGGCCCGGATGCCACGGCTACCCCTACAGGGCTCGACACAAGGCGTTGCCCCACGGGGTGCAGGGACGAATGACCTCGTCCAACAGCGACGCGATGGCAGCCGCCGACCCACTCCCATCACGTCGCCGACCAGACCGCAGAGGAGTCGGCCTCGGCGGCCGACATGCACGGGAGGTGCCCTTCTCCAGATGGCCCCCTCCGCCGGCACTCGGGGCGGACTTCCACGTTTGCCCTGGCCAAGCACACCTGCCCTCACGCCCTGGCGTGGCGGGGCCTTGTACGCCACGGCCGAACGTCAAGAGCGCGGTTCAGGGAGACGGCGTCGGATCCGGCGGCAAGGGCGGGGCCGGGGTCTGGGGGAGGTCTGCGGTGGTCCAGGCGGTTTCGCCGCCGGGGCGGGCGGTGAAGCGCAGGAGGTTGCCCGTCGCGTCGATCCAGTAGCGGGTGTTGCCGGGCGAGTTCGGGGCGCGCCCTGCGGGGGCCGGGCCGGAGACGACCATCACCGGGGTGGTGCCGATGCGTTCCTCGCCGAGTCGGCGGGCGGTGCTGTTGGTGAGGAGCTGGGCGTTGTCGGGGCGGTCGGCGGAGAGGTTGAGGAGGAGCAGGAGGACGGTGTCCAGGGTGGAGCTGAGCCGTTCGAGGGGCCGCTCCTGCCAGCCGTCCGCGGGCGGGTGCTCGGGCAGGGGGCCGGTGGTCGCCGGGTGGGTGCGCAGGCGGGTGAGGTTCCAGCGCACGAGTTGGGTGGTCGGTGGGTGGTCGTCGGTGCGCAGGGTGGCGTAGCCGGTGTGGCGGCGCCAGTCGATGCGGCCGGACAGGTGCAGGGTGCGGCCCCGGGTGGGGATGGTGACGGTGATGTTGCCGGTTCCGCGCCGGTAGGTGGCGAAGCGCGCGAGGGCGAGGCGGTCGGCTTCCTCGGCGGTGAGGCGCCTGGGGCCGGAGCCGGCGGCGTCGGTGGTGCCGTCGGCCGGTGTGGTGCAGGCGGTGAGGGCGAGGAGGCAGGTGAGCGCTGCGGCTGTGAGGTGGCGGCGGGGTGTCATCGGCGGTCCCGGCTCCACTCGGTGAGGAGGCCGGGGGCCGGCAGGTGTACGGACGCCAGGTCGATGGGGCCGGGCAGGCCGGTGGCGGGTTCGGCGGGGGCCGTGGCCGCGTGGGGCATCTGAGGCTGGGCGGGGGGAGCCGGGACGTCGAGGAAAGGTGTGCCGACGGGGGCGGGCGGGCTCGTGAGCCCGGTGGTCGGTCCGGCGGCCGGTGCCGCGTCGCCCGGACAGGTCATGGTGGTGGCGAGGTCGGCGGGGAGGGTGGTGGCGAGGGTGTTCCCGGTGAGGCAGTTGTTGCTGCCGGGGGCGCGGGGGGATGCCAGGTAGGCGACATCGAGGGTGTTGGCCTGGAAGAGGTTGCCCTCGGCACGGTTTCCGACCGGAGGCAGGTCCTCGGCGGAGGCGAGGACCAGGGCGGCGCGGGGATGGCCGGTGACACGGTTACGGAGGACCGTGTTGGCACGCCCCCCGGCGATGCCGATCCCGATGCCGAACCCGCCGTCGGCCTGCTCGGGCGTGTCCGGCGCGGCGTTGTCGGCGATCAGATTGCCCGCGATGGTGGCGCCGGTCTGCGGTACGAGGGCTTCCAGGTAGTCGGAGTTGACGGTCATGCCGACCCGGTTGCCGCTGAAGCGGTTGCCGGTCACCCACATGCGGTCGCTGGCGTTGGTGCCTTCGTAGCCGACCGCGTTGCGTTCGGCGAGGTTGCCCCGGACGGCGATGTCGCAGGGCTTGCACTGGCCGACGTACAGGCCGGAATCGGCGGAGCCCGAGGCGTAGTTGTGCTCGATGAGGCCGTGGTGGGCGTTGAAGGCGTAGATCCCGTAGAGGCCGTTGTTGACCGCGGTGACGTAGCGGACGCGGAAGCCGTTCAGGGGAGGGTCGGTCTTCGGGTCGAGCCGGTGGTAGCCGTCGCTGCCGCGGCCCACGCCTTCGCCCCCGCTGGTCATGCCGGTGACGAGGACGCCGTTCTGGAGGTGGCCGCGCACGGTGAGGTTCTCCACCGAGGTACCCGGTGCGGTCACGACGACACCGTTGCCCCGCCGCCCTTCGCCGTCGATGACCACGCGGTTGCGGTCGGTGCCGCGGAGCACGATCCGCTCGGTGCGGATCGTGACGGTCTCCTTGTAGACGCCGGGCGAGAGGAGGATGAGGTCCCCGGGGCGGGCACGGTCTACCGCCTGCGTGATGGTCGAGGCATCGGCCGGAACCCGGATCACGCTCGGCGAATGCCCTTTGTCCGTGGTCGCGGCACCGCCCGCCGGGAGCAGTCCGCAGGAGGCGGTGAGGGCAAGGGTCGGTACCGCCGCGAGGGTTCGCCACCGTGAACGCAGCACTGGGAGGCCATTCCTTCCGGGTCGGACGGAAACAAGATCGACACTTAGAGTAGTCGAATGAACTCACCGAGTGACACTTCTGGTTCGGAGGGGCGACGCCGGCTGCTGCTCGGCCTGATCCCCGCGACCTTCGCCCTCGGAGCCTGCCGCGCGACACCCGGCCCACCGGGCCGCACCGTCGCGACGACACCGCCCGCGGCGCCCGGACCCGGGGCACCCGTGGTGGCGGCCGGTGCGCACCAGGCCGGCATCGACCGGCCGCGGCAGCCGCAGCAGCACACCGTGCTCACGGTCTACGGACTCCCGGAGGGCGGGGCTCCCCCCGGCGGGACGCTGGGCCGCCTCGGGATCGCGATCGCCGAACTGTCCTCCGGAGCGTCGGGCGGGCGACTGGCAGGCATGCCGCCGGGCGATCTGACGGTGACCGTCGGCGTGGGACCCCGGCTGGTGTCCGCTGTCGACCCGAAGCTGCCCGGCGCCGCGGAACTCCCCGCCTTCGCACGGGAGGAGCGCGGGGAGCTGACCTGGGGCGGCGACCTCCTCGTCCAGATCAGCGCGAGCGATCCCCTCGTGGCAGGCCTCGCCGACGCCTCCCTGTCCGCGTCCCTCGCGGCCGACGACTGCGTCCCGCGTTGGTCCCAGCCAGGATTCCGCCCCGCAGGCACCGGCGCCGTCCGCAACCTTCTCGGCTTCCCCGACGGCATCGAGAACCCGCGCTCCGCCGCCGAGCTGGCGGGACACGTGTGGCTGCCGGCCGGCGGGCCGCTCGCCGGGGGGACGATCGCCGTCGTCCGGCGTCTGCGCATCGACGTACCCGAATTCCAGGCACAGCCGGTGTCCGGGCAGGAGCGCGTCATCGGCCGCCATCGCGACGACGGCTCGCCCCTGAGCGGCGGCGCCGCGACGGACCGGATCGACCTGTCGGCCAAGACCCCGGACGGGCGCTACCTCGTACCGGCCATGGCCCACGCCCGGCGCGCCAACTCCCTCGCCTCGGGGGGCGGCCTGATGCTCCGGCGCGGCTACAGCTACCGCAACGCTCCCGACGACCAGGGCCTGCTGTTCGTCAGCCACCAGCGGGAGCTGCGCACGTTCACCGGCACCCAGCAGCGACTGGACGAAGGGGATGACCTGATGCGCTTCGTCACCGCCACCGCCTCGGGCACCTTCCTGATCCTGCCCGGCTTCGACGGCAGGCGCCCCCTCGGGCAGCCGCTGTTCGGCACAAAGTCAACCCGACGCACCCCCTGACCCTTTGGAGGGAACCTCCGTGTGTCCGGCGTGCGCCGCGCGCAACCCGCCGACCATGATCAACGACTACACAGAGTATTCAATTTCGCGACTTTGTGTAATCAGGGAGGCTTTTCTTGCGCGCATTCACACGAGCCGCGTTGGCGATGACGGCTGTCGTCGCCCTCAGCGGCGGTCTGCTCCAACAGGCCGTGGCGGCGGATGTCGACGACGGCACGGTCCGGGTCAGGGTGATCCGGGACTCCGATTCCAACGGCTTCTGGGACCGGCTGAAGGAAATCGGCGTCTCCAGCATCACCGTGGAACTGACCGATGTCGACGGGAACGTCCGGACGGCCCGGACCGGCCCCGACGGCGTGGCCGTCTTCCCGCCGTCCGCGAACCTCTTCGAGGGCAAGTACTACGTACGGCTCCGCCTGCCCAACGGCACTTTCCTCCACAACTCCTTCGCGGCCACCGGCGGGCTCGCCTCCCAGGGCACCATCGTCGACGTGCGCGACGGCGAGGACGCCGAGATCACCATGGGCGTGTGGAACCCGGCCGACTACTGCCAGGACAACCCCGAACTCAGCACCCCCTGCCAGGTCGCCGCCAACAAGGACGGCGACGTACGCACCACCGTGCGCTTCCCGTTCAGCGCCCGCGGCGACAGCACCTCCCAGAACAACGTGACCACCCTGGCCACCCGCGACGACACGGGCAACACCTACGGCCTGGCCTACCACCGCGAACAGCGGCGCATCTTCGCCGGCGCCTACGCCAAGCGGCACACGGTCTACGGCCCCGCCGGCACCGGCGGCATCTACGTCACCCCGCGCGCCGGCGGCGCGACGACCCTGTTCGCCACGGTGCCCAACGCGGGCAACACGGCGCACAACGATCCCGTCCGCTTCGACGGCGAGTTCGTCGCGGCCGTCGGCAAGGAATCGCTCGGCGACATCGAGATCTCGGAGGACAACAAGGAGCTCTACGTCGTCAACCTCAACGACCGCCAGCTCTACACCTACGACGCCGGCCAGCCCACGGCCACCGCCCCCACCGACGTCGTCCCGATCCCCAACCCCGGGTGTCGCGCCGCGGGGGACTGGCGCCCCTTCGGCCTCGGCGTACGGGACGGCGTCGTCTACGTCGGCGGCGTATGCTCCGGTGAGTCCACGCAGAACCGGGCGGACATGGATGCCGTCGTCTGGACGTACTCCCCGCAGACGAACACCTTCGGAGCGGCGCCCGTCCTGCGCAAGGCCCTCAACTTCCCCCGCGGCCAGGCAAGCTCCGCCGTCCCCGGCTCCAACGTCTGGAACCCCTGGCTCCCCAACGCGAGCGCGTTCCCGCAGCAGATCGTCTCCCGCCCGGAACCGATGCTGAGCGACATCGAGGTCGAGAGCAACGGCGACCTGGTCCTCGGCTTCCGCGACCGGTTCGCCGACATGACCGGCTACGAGATGCCCCACCCCAACCCCGCCTTCCAGGGCCGTCTCTGGACCACCCACTCCGGCGGCGACCTCAACCGCGCCTGCCGCAAGGCCAACGGCACCTTCGACTGGGAGGGCGTGGGCAACTGCCCGAACAACGCGCCCACCCAGCCCAACGGCGGACAGCCCGCGAACGTCGTGGAGTTCTACCCGGGTGACTTCATCACCACCCTCGAACACCTGGAGACCGCCCAGGGCGCCATCGCCCTGTCCCTGCGCGAGCAACGGTTGGCCAGCACCATGCTGGACCCGGGGGGCCAGTACTTCACCGGCGGAACGGGCTACTTCGACCGGCTCACCGGCAGCCGCGGGTCCGACCCGAATCAGCAAGGCTTCACGATCCAGTACCTCAACGCCCACCAGGACGGCGGCTTCGGCAAGGCCAACGGCCTCGGCGACCTGGAACTGCTCTGTGACGAACCCGCCGTACAGATCGGCAACCGCGTCTGGTGGGACCGCAACCAGGGCGGCGGCCAGAGCGTCGAGGTCGACGAGCCCGGCATCCCCGGAGTGACCGTCCAGCTCCTCACCGCCGACGGCACCCTCCTCGCCACCACGACCACCGGCGCGGACGGCACCTACTACTTCGGTCCGCAGCACGGACTGCGCCCGAACACCTCGTACAAGATCCGCTTCGACAAGTCCACCGCCGACACCGGCGTCATCAACCCCCGCCGGCCCCCGGCCGCCAGCAGCCTCGTCTGGTCCCCGCAGAACGCCGCGGGCGCGGCAGGCGACCTCGACTCCGACCCGTCCCCCGACGGCCCGGCCAACGCCCGAACCGCCACCGTCGACATCACCACCGGTCCGCCCGGAACCGTCGACCACACGATCGACGCCGGCCTGTTCGTACAGCGCCTCTGACGTTCCACGCACCAACGGGACCCCGGCCGTCCACGGACGGCCGGGGTCCCGGACTCCCGAGCCGAGATCCGGACCATTTCCCGTCACCCTGCGGTCGCTGCCGATGTGGCACGACAGCGGACGACGAAACTCAGATCTGCCGCACGTGCCACCCCCACTTGAGACCGCCGAAGACCTTGACGATCCCTCGTCCCGACGAGTCCTTGTGACCGGTGTCCTGGGCGAGGAAGACCTCGGCCGCGAACTCGCCTTCCAGAGGGCCGTTCGCGTCCAGGCTGATCACGGACTCGTCGTGGAAGTTGCAGACTTGGGTGCCGTTGACCGAGGTCAGGCCCCCGTCCATGTAGAACGGGTTCGCCCGGTACATGTTGTCGACTTCGCTCGGCCTGTCGACGGGCACGGAGGAGCGGACCACCTGGATCCACCGGAGCGACTCCCGGATCCCGGGGTCGCCTCGGCGGACGTCCGGATCGTGGACGACGTACACTCCGCCGCCGAAGCGCGTCCCCGGATCCTGCGGTGTCGGCTCGGCGGCGAAGACGCTGTACGACTGGACCCTGAACGCCTCCCTGCCCGGAAAGCCGCCCTCGTAGCGGAACGCGTAGGACTCGCCGAAGGCATCGGCCAGCGTCTTCCTGAACGCGATGGCGGGTTCGGCCGGAACCTCTTCGTAGACGGGATCCGGTGCGTCGCCGTCCTGGCCGAACGGCAGGAGGCCGATCCGGTGCGGTGTGCCGTTGAACGTGAAGTCCCGGGTGGCGACGTGACCGCCGAGCGTTCCCGTCGGCTTGCCGGGGCGCGGTGGCCAGCCGGTGGCCTGGCTCGGCCGGTAGTCGAGGACGAGGTGCCCACCTGGGGTCCGGGCAGCGGCAGCTTTCGCAGTGGCGGAGGGGGCGGTGAGTCCGGACAGTCCGATGGCGGACCCTGCGGCGAGCAGGGAGCGCCGCGTCGGACGTGACGGGGTGTTGGCGTGCATGCGCGATGACCTCCCGGTCGGGACGAGGAGAGGAGGGGACGAGGGGAGGAGGGGAGGGGAGGACATTGGCGGATGGCTCCCCGCGTTCATACGGCCAGGGCCTCCGTGGGCGAGAGCCGGGAGGCGCGGACGGCCGGGTAGAGGCCGGCCAGGGCGCCGATGGCCAGGGTCGCGGCGATGCCGCCCAGCACGGCCCACGGGGGGATGACCGCCGGCCAGTCCTGGTAGGCGGCGTACGCGGCGGTCACGGTGGTTCCGAGGAGTGCTCCGCCGGCGCCGCCGAGAGCGCACAGCAGAAGGGATTCGGTGAGGAACTGGGTGCGGATCTGTCCCCGGGTGGCGCCCAGCGAGCGTCGCAGACCGATTTCGGCGCGGCGCTCCAGGACCGAGATGACCATGGTGTTGGCGACTCCGACGCCGCCGACGAGCAGAGCCACCGCGCCGAGGCCGAGCAGCAGTCCCGTGAAGGCTTCGCCCGCGGCCCGCTTGGCCGCGAGGGCGTCGGAGGGCCGGGACACCTTGACCTCGCCCGGGGCTCGGGGGTTGGCGGTGGCGCCGAGTACGGACCGTACCGATGGGACATCGGCGTCGGCGCTGCGGACGTAGACGGTGGTGGGATGGCCGTCGAAGCCCAGTACGGTTTCGGCGGCGGGCCAGCCGATGAGAGCCGCCGAGTTCAGCTCGGGGGCGAGCGGGACCGGTTCGAGGATGCCGATCACGGTGAACCAGCGGCCGCCGATCAGCACGCGGGTGTCCGGCCGGGCGTGGCCTATGCCGAGGCGCTCGGCGGCCTCGGCCCCGAGAACGGTGGCGGGGTACTTGCTGGTGGCGGTGTTGAGCCAGGTGCCGCTGCGGAGCTTCGCTCCGGTGGTCGCGGGAAGGTCGGTGCGGGCTGCGAAGGCCGTGATGCCGCCGTTGTCCGTGCCGGGGATCCTGTCGGTACGGAAGACATCGGTGTCGGCGAGTCTGCCGATGGCCGACTTCGCGGTCACCGGTCGGATCCGGGAGATCATCTGCTCGGCGGTGGGCGGCAGTTGGGCCGTGCCGCCGGTCAAGGTGTCGCCCGGGCCGACGGTGAGCAGGTTGGTGCCCAGTGCGGCCAGGGTGCGGTCGAGGTCGGCACGGGAGGACGAGGAGACGCCGACCACGGCGACCATGGCGGCGATGCCGATGGCGATGCCCAACGCGGAGAGGAACGCCCGCATCGGGCGCGTACGCAGGCCCAGCGCACCCACTCTGACCACGTCGGCGGGCCTCATCCGTGCAGGCCCCAGCGAGTCTCCGGGCAGTAGCGCGTCCCTGGGCCCCAGCGCGTCCGCGGTCATCGGCTCTCCTCCGCTGCGGGGGCCTCGCGGCGGAGCGAGTCGTCGATCACCTGGCCGTCGCGCATGCGGACCTGCCGGGGCAGGGACGCGGCGAGCTCGCGGTCGTGGGTGATGATCACAACGGTGGTGCCGGAGGAATGGAGTTCCCGCAGCAGCCGCATCACCGCCTGCCCGGACACCGAGTCCAGTGCGCCGGTCGGTTCGTCCGCGAGCAGGAGCGCCGGCTCGCCGGCCACTGCCCGGGCGATGGCCACACGCTGGCGCTCGCCGCCGGACAGCTCGTGCGGCTCGTGGTGCATGCGCCGGCCGAGGCCGACCCGGTGCAGTACCGACGCCGCACGCCGCCGCCGCTCGGAGTGCCGCAGCCCCGAGTAGAGGAGTCCGTCGGCCACGTTGGCCAGTGCCGTGGTTCCGGCGGCGAGGTGGAACTGCTGGAAGACGAACCCGATCCGGGAGGCGCGCAGCGCGGACAGTTCGGCGTCGGACAGCGCGCCGACGTCGTGGCCGTCGAAGTGCACACCGCCGCTGGTGGGCCGGTCGAGGGTGCCGAGCAGGTTCAGCATGGTGGACTTGCCCGAGCCGGACGGCCCGACGACGGCGACGAGCTCACCGCGGCCGATGGCCAGCGAGACACCGCCGAGCGCGGTGACCCCGCCGGGATAGGTCTTGGTCACTTCCGTCAGGGTGATCACTTCGGCATCCCCACCTTGGTGCCCTGGGCGATGCCGCCACCGGAGACCTCCACCCGCCCTTCGGCGAACAGCCCCGTGGTCACCGGGACGTACTTCGAGGTCGATCCCTCGACCACCTCCACACCGAAGCCGCCCTCGGCGAGGGCGAGCAGCGCGGAGACCGGTACCGTCAGGACGTCCTTGCGGGTGTCGGCGGTGAGGACGACGTGCACGCCTGCCTGGTCGTAGGCGCGGACGGACTCGCGGGCCTTGGCGTCCGCGAGCGCGACCACCACCTTGATCTTCGTCTCCGCCTTCTTCTGGCCCTCGGCGGGCTTGGACACAGTGGCCACCTCGCCGATCGTCCCTTGGACGACCGCCCCGTCGGGGAGCGAGACCTCGACCGGAGTGCCCTGCCCGGCCAGCCGCTGGTCGGCGGTGTCGAGTTCCGCGGTGACGGCCTTGGCGGTGCCGGTGTAGGACAGCACCTTCTGACCGGGCCCGGTCTGCTGCCCCGGCTCCGCCTCCAGGCCGGCGACCCGGACGGCGTCGGGGGCGAACACGATCCGCCCGAGCTCCACCGTCCCGGTCTTCTGCAGACCGAGGCTGCCCTGCCACCGCTCCACCGCCTTCGCGGTGGCATCGGTGTACTCCTCATCAGGGGTGAACCCGGTGTGGCCGAGCGCGCGGAGGTTCTCCTCCAACTGCTTGACGTCCGGCCCTTCAGCCCCCTTCGCCAGGGCACGATAGGCCGGCAGTGACCCGTACAGGAGCACGACCGGCTGGTTGTCCACCGCGTACAGGGCCGTGCCGCGGGTGATCTCCGCGCCGGACTTCGGCAGCAGGGTGAGCGTGCCGGGAAGCCGGCCGGTCAGGCTCTGCGCTGTGCCGTAACCCAACTGCGCGTCCACGCTCTTGGTGTCCTTGAGTGTCTGCCGCAGCACCTCGGCCGTCGTGGGCGGGAGCGCGCTCTCCGACTCGGCTCCGGAGTCGCCGTCACCCGGGACGAGTACCGCGGCGGTGCCCACGCTCGCCGCGGCCAGGGCGAAGGCGGCGAGCACGTGCGCGGTGCCGCGCCGTCCGCGACGCCGTCCGCGGGATTTCGGCGGCGCTGCCGGGTCCGCCGGGCCGTCGAGGGCCTGTTCGCTCAGCGTCGGCGTCACTGGGCCGTCCCCGCCTTCCTGCTCTCCCCTTCGGCGCCGCCGCACTTCTTCCAGGCGTCCTTGAAGTCCGGGTCCTCGGCCTGTCCGGGGCCGATGTCGATGCCCTGGCCCTCCTTGGGGTCGGCGAAGTTCTCGACCCCGTTCTCGCGCATGCACCGCGCGAGACCGAGCATGGCCTCCCGGTCCTTGGAGTCGTTCCGGTCAGCGGGGGCCGGCGGCGCGGAGGAGCGGCACGCCTCGACGGCCTTGTCGGCCTTCTCCTTGTTCGAGCCGTCGATGGAGAGCCCGATGCCCTGGCCGGGCTTGGGGTCCGCCACGTCGAGGCCGTGCTGCCTCAGGCACTGCGCGTACTTCACGGTCATCTCGTCCCGGCTCAGGCTGGTGGCGGCGCTGCTCGTGGCGCCCGTGGCGCTCTTGGTGCCGCCGTTCGCGGAGGCCACCCCGGTGCCGCCGTCACCGGACCCGCACGCGGTCAGTGCCAGGCCCAGTGCCAGGGGCAGGGCCGCGAGCAGGGCGGGGGTGCGCAACCGCCTCTGATCCGTCCGAGTCGTCCAGGTCATGCGAGGCTCCTCCTTGCCGGTCTGCCGGCCCGGTGCCGGCGTACGGGGGCCATTCGACTCGCAGGGGTGTTACCTCTCTGTTTCCTCACCGGGCACCGCAGCCGCTCGACGACCTCTCGCCATGTGGACGGCTGCTACGGCTGCTACGGCTGCTTACGAGGAGGAAACACGCCCGTCGGCAACGATGGCCCGGCAGCTGCGGCCTGACAGATGAGCGGCAGCCCGACGGGAGGGACGGCCACGCATGCGGCTCCTGGTGGCGGAGGACGAACGGCTGCTCGCCGACACGATCGCGGAATGGCTGCGGGAGGATGCCCACGCGGTCGACGTCGCGTACGACGGTGCCGCGGCGCTGGAGCGGATCGACGTCAACGACTACGACGTGATCATCCTGGACCGCGACCTTCCGCGGGTGCACGGCGACGAGGTCTGCGCGCGGCTCGTCGCGTCCGGCTGCGCGGCACGGGTGCTGATGCTGACCGCCGCCGGCGAGGTCACCGACCGGGTCGCCGGGCTGTCCCTAGGCGCCGACGACTACCTCACCAAGCCCTTCGCGTTCCCCGAACTCGCCGCCCGGGTCCTCGCACTCGGCCGGCGCTCCCGCCCGGCCGCGCCACCGGTGCTCGGCCGCCGCGGCATCACGCTGGACCCGGCGCGCCGCGAGGTCTTCCGTGACGACCGCTACGTGCCGTTGGCGAAGAAGGAGTTCGCGGTCCTCACGGAGCTGCTGCGCGCCGACGGTGCCGCGGTATCCACCGAACAACTGCTGGAGAAGGCATGGGACGAGCACACCGACCCCTTCACCGGGGCCGTCCGCGTCACCTTGCTCAAGCTGCGCCGCAAGCTCGGCGATCCACCCGTCATCGAGACCGTCACGGGCGTGGGCTACCGCATCCCGTGAAGAAGCGCCGCATCACTCTGCGCGCCCGGCTCACCCTGGTCTACGGCAGCCTGTTCCTCTCCGCCGGGGTCGTGCTGCTCGGCGTCACGTACATGCTGTTCGACCAGCAGCTCGGCCGGGGCGGGGAACTCAGCGTCCACTCCGATTCCAGCGTTGGCGCGGCTACGCAGCAGGGCGCCTCGCTCGACGGCCGCAACTGGGTGGAGAGCGAACAGAAGAGGCTGAACGACGCCGCCACCGCCTCGCTCGTCACCCAGGGAGGTATCGCCCTGGTCGTCGTCGCAGGCGCCGCATCGGGCTTCGGCTGGTTGATCGCGGGCCGGGTGCTGGCGCCGCTGCACCGGGTCACCGAGACCGCCAGGCGCATCGCCGCGGCCCCGGCCGCCGACCGCGGCCTGCACGAGCGCATTGCGCTCGACGGCCGCGACGACGAGGTGAAGGACCTCGCGGACACCTTCGACCTGATGGTCGAACGGCTCGACCGCTCCTTCGACGGACAGCGCCGCTTCGTCGCCAACGCCTCGCACGAGCTGCGCACTCCCCTCACCGTGGGCCGTGCCCTGGTCGAGCTGGCCGTGCACCGCAAGAGCGCTTCCCCGGACGTGAAACAGCTCGGCGAGAGCCTCCTGGAAATCAACGACCGGCACGAGCGGCTCATCACCGGTCTGCTTCTGCTCGCCGGCTCGGAGAACCACGTTCCCGAGCCGCAGCCCGTCGACCTCGCCGACGTGGTCGCCCATGTGGCCGCCCAGTCCTCCCCCGCGGCCGAGCGGGCCGGGATCGTCCTGCATGCGGAGGCCGGCCCGGCCCCCACCACAGGTGACGCCCTGCTGCTCGAACGCCTGGTGCAGAACCTCGTGGAGAACGGCGTACGGCACAACACCGGCGCCGGCGGATGGGTGCGCGTGATCAGCCGCAGACGCGAGGACGACCGGGTGGAGATCGAGGTGAGCAACACCGGACCGGAAGTACCGCCCTACGAGATCCCCAGCCTGTTCGAACCCTTCCGCCGCCTGGGCACCGAACGCCTCGTCACGGCCAAGGGTGCGGGCCTCGGCCTGTCCATCGTCCGCTCGATCACGCGCGCCCATGGCGGCAGCGTCACCGCGCACCCCCGCCCCACCGGCGGACTCACGCTCACGGTCACCCTCCCCCAGGACCCCGACGGGAACTGAGACCGGAAACGCACGTGGGCCGCCGGACCGTTGCGGCAGCAGCGGCCGGCCCGGATATCCGGTTGCGGACCTGTCGGGATGGAGTGTCTGATCCCGGCCATGACGATTTCGCTGGGTACGCCGGCTGTCGGCGGGGTACGCGAGGCCATGGCCGTGCTGCGGGAGTGGCAGTACGACGAAGCGCCGCCGGGCCTGCTGCTCCACGACCTGCTGAGCGAGGAGGGCTGGGGCGTCGACGAGCCGTGGACGCCGCTCTTCCGCGACCTCACCGAGCCGGTGGAGGGACCCGGCGTGCGGATCAGGTCGATCGGCCCGGAGCAGGCGCAGGACTTCGCCGACGTCCTGCGGTCGGCGTTCAACACCTCGCGGCCCACGCACGAGTACTGGCGCGCGATGTCGGCGGGACCGTTCTACGCCGACGCCCGCTGCCTGGGCGCCTACGACGACCAGGGCCGCGTGGCGGCGGTGGTGACGGTGTGGTCGGCCGGCCCGGGGAAGCCGGGGCTGGTCGAGCCGATGGGCGTCCACGTGGACCACCGTGGCCGCGGCTACGGCCGGGCGATCACCCTGGCCGGGGCGGCCGCGCTACGGGAGACGGGCTCGTCGAGCGTACGTGTGTGCACGCCGAGTTCCAACATCGGCGGCGTCGCCACGTACAGGGCGGCCGGGTTCGAGGTGCTGCCGGAGGTGCGGGACCGGGTTCGGACGGCCTGACGCCGGGGCTGCCCGGTACGGCGCCCGCTCCTGAACTCGTGGCCGAGGACGAACGGCGGCGGGCCGAAGAAGTCCACCCTGCCGGCAAGTTCCAGGACGTCGGCGCCGCCTATGGTCCGCTGGGTGATCAGACGTGTCATCGTCATGCCGGGCATTCTGCGCCAGATGATCACGAGGAAGAAGCAGTTCCGCCAGTCACCGCCGCCGCCCTGGCGTTCCGGGCGCCGCGACCCGGTGAACCCTCCGGGCCTTCGCACGCCTTCGCACGCCCCGCTCCGCTCACCCCGGCTGGACCAGGCCGTGGCGGTAGGCCAGAGCCACGAGTTGGGCGCGGTCACGGGCGCCGAGCTTGGTCAGGGCGCGGCTGATGTGGGTCTTGGTGGTGGCTGGGCTGACGACCAGTCGGGCGGTGATCTCTTCGTTGCTCAGGCCCTGCGCGGCCAGCGCGACGACCTCACGCTCGCGTGTGGTGAGCTGTGTGAACACGTCGTGGTTGACGGAGGTGGCCGGGTCGGTCGTCCGGGCGATCAGGCGGCGGGTCAGGCCTGGGGACAGCAGCTCCTCACCGCCCGCGACCACCCGGATGCCGTGGAGGAGCTGGGCGGGGTCGGTGTTCTTGAGCAGGAAGCCGCTCGCTCCCGCCCGGAGGCCGGCGATGGCGTAGTCGTCCTCGTCGAACGTGGTGAGGATCAGCACGCGGACGCCGGTCAGGGCCGGGTCGGCCACCACCCGCCGGATACCCTCGATGCCGTCGGTGCCGGGCATCTGCACGTCCATCAGGATCACGTCGGGGCGGGTGGCGCGGGCCAGATCAGCGGCGGCGGCTCCGTCGCTCGCCTCACCGACCACCGTCATGTCCGGTTCGCTGTCGACCAGCATCCGGAAACCGCCGCGCACCAGCGCCTGGTCGTCGGCGATGAGCACCTTGATCACCGGGAGTCCTTCCTGATCGGCAGTGCGCAGCGCACTTCGAATCCGCCCTCGGGCCGTGGTCCGGCGGTGAGCGTTCCGCCCAGTTTCCGCGACCGTGCCCGCATGCCGTCGATCCCGTGGCCGCCGACCGTCGTCGCCGCGTCGGCCGGTTTCCCGTCGTCGCGGACCGTGATCTCCAGCATCTCGCCGTGGTGCGCATCGTAGTTCAGCTCCACCCGTACGGACGAGGCGCGCGCGTGCCGCCGTATGTTGGTCAACGACTCCTGGATGATCCGGAACGCCGCGACGTCCACGGCGACGGGCACGGTCCGGTCCTCGCCCCGGACCACCAGTTCGACGGCGACCCCGGCGGTGTCGAGCAGCTTGCCCAGTTGCGCCAGGCCGCCTGTGGCCGTGCGCATGTCCGGCGACCGCATCGCCCCCAGCAACACCTGTACCTCTGCCAGTCCTTCGTCGCTGATCCGCTTGATCGTGTTCAGCGCTTCGGACGCCTGCTCCGGCTTGAGGTGCATCACGTGCACGGCGACTCCGGCCTGCACGCTGATCGCCGCCATGGTGTGGCCGAACACGTCGTGCAGTTCGCGGGCGATCTCCAGCCGCTCCTCGGCCGCCTGACGACGGGTCTGGTCGGACCGGACCTCGGCAATCCGTTCGGCCTGCTCGTGGGCTCCCGCCACGAACGCCCGGTGGTAGTGGACCGCCGCGCCCAGGGCGGTCGCGGCGGCCTCCAGCGGTACGGCGTTGAACACCTGGTCGCTGAACCACTGCCCGTTCAGCGCCCATCGGACCGTGACGACCGTGGCGGCGGCGGTCAGCAGGCCACCCGTCACGCCCGGCCGCAGGCCACGGAGCGCGGCGAGCGTGTAGCAGCCGATCAGCGGTGCGATGGTGATCAGCCTGCCGTGGTAGTCGAAGTGGAACCACGCGAACGTGATGATGTTGACCGCCAGCAGGCAGGTGGCGGGGAACCGGAGCCGAAACGTCACCGCGGCGCCGGCCGCCGCCGCGAGGGCGAACGCGCCCAGGTCCAGCGGGCCGGAGGGGCCGGGCGGCCCCACCTCCAGGAGGCTGGTGGCGAGGACCAGGGCGGCCAGGGCGGCGCCCAGCCCGATGTCGGCCGCTCGTGACATGCCCTACCCCTCCACCCTGATCAACGCCCGCATCCCCTGTGCCGCGAACATCCTGCCGGTTCGCAGGTCCCTCACCCAAGTGACCAACGCGTAGTTCCCGGTGGGAAGTTCGGCGGACAGGGTCGCCGACCGGCCCGGTGACAAGGGCACCACTCCCGTGGGGCCTCCGGTGAACGGCGAGCCGGTCGGGCGCCGTCCGGCGTCGACGGCGGTGAAGAACGCGTCCAGGTCGGCGAGGGAGGTCCCGGGCCGGACGGGCATGAGCATGGCCTCGTTGTGCTGCGGTGACAGGTTGACCACCTGCACCGGCCCCGTCAGCGTCGGCGGCGCACAGAACCGCCCGTCCATGAGCGTGATCCGCGCGGAGGGGCGGACCTGCGGGGCCGAGTGGCCCGGCAGGACCCGCACCGGGCTCACCCGGCTCGCCAGGTCCGGCAACCCGGCATCGCGGAAGTCGATCAGGTAGTGGTCGCCGGGCGTCAGCGGGATCGTGGCCGAGGCCGGGGCGTGCGCCACGGCGACACCGCCCAGCATCTCCGCGTCCCGGGCCACGGCCCGGCCGCCCTCGACGGCTTCGGCCGGGTCGTTGCCCATGGCCCGCCGGAGATCGTCGAGATAGCGGTCGAGGGTGATCCCCGGGCGGAGGCGGACGAGCCCGAGCCAGGCGCCGGAGGGATCGGTGGAACGGACCTTCAGCGTCACCGCCCCGGCGCGCAGCGTCGGCGGTGCGTCGAACCCCTCGGGCGTGACCGTGATGTCCGCCTCCTGGGCGGGCACGGCCTGCCCCACGGGCGCTGCCGGTACGTGGGCTGCCTGCGCCGCGGGGGCGGTCGTGAGAAGGGACACGGCGGTGAGGAGGGAACCGGCGAGGGCCGGAATCAGGATGCGTCTCATGCGGACAACACTGGCGGCCGGGGCCCGTAAGCCGCATCGGTCCGGGGCGGCAGGAGAGGGATACCGCCCGGGGATGACGCTACCGCCCTGGATGTACGCGCCGACTACCGTGCCGGGCGGACGCGGTCCGCCGTGTCCGGGCGGCACGATGCGGTGCCATGAGACGAAGCCCAAGCAGAGAAGGCCACGCCGTCGGCGTGTCACACGGACCGGGCCCGAACGGACTCGCCGGGACGAGGGCCCGGGTACGCCCGCGGCGCTGGCCCATCGCGGTCGTACGCGCACTGGCCACCCTGTTCGCGGCGGGCGTCATCGCCCAGGCCGCGTTCGCGGGACGGTTCGTGACGGGCGACGTGGACCTGCTGGAGGTCCACGGAGCACTGGGCGGCGCGCTGATCCTGCTGCCCATGCTGTCGCTCCCCGCCGCCCTGTCGCTGTGGTGGTTCGGACGCGGACCACTGTGGTACGTCGCGTTCGCCATCGGGCTGTTCGCCCTGACCGGCGCACAGATCGGGGCAGGGCACGGGCGGAACCTGGCGCTGCACATACCCCTCGGCGTCAGCCTCTTCGGACTCGCGGTGGGACAGGTGATCTGGGCGTACGGCTACCGGCGGCACCTCGCCGGCGAGACCACCGGCCACGGCACCCCCCTCACCCTGCCGGCCCCGGCGGCACGAGGGGAGGTCTCGCGATGACGGGCACGGACGGGCGCACGCCCCGGACCTCGATGTCCCGAAGGCGCTTCCTGGGCCTCGGCGCGGGCGCCGCGGCCGCCGGGCTGACCGGCGCCCTCACCACTGGTTGCTCCCCCGAGACCAGCGGCGAGTTGCTGCGCAGCGGTGGGGCACGGCTGCCCCGGCGGTTCACGGTGCCGCTGCCGGTTCCGCGGACCGCGCAGGCGGTGGGGGCCGGCGGGCCGGGCGGCGGCGAACTCTACGAAGTCGTCCAGCGGGCAGCCCCGGTCGAGGTGCTTCCCGGGGTCCGGACGACGGTGTGGGGGTACGACGGGACCTTCCCGGGGCCGACCTTCCGCGTACGGTCCGGGCGCGCCGCGACCGTACGGGTGACCAACGAGCTCGCCGTACCGACCTCGACCCATCTGCACGGGGGAGTCACGCCCGCGGAATCGGACGGGTATCCGACCGACCTCGTCGTACCGGCGGGGGGTTACCGGCCGGGCGGCGCCCGCCCCGCGCCAACCGGCCACAGCGGCCACGGCGGCGGGTCCGGGGGCGGGCATGCGGAGATGCCCATGGCGCACGTACCGCCCGACGCGTGGACGTTGCACGAGCGGACCAGGGACTACGTCTATCCGCTCGACCGTCAGCGGGCGGCGACCCTCTGGTACCACGACCACCGCATGGACTTCACCGGACCGCAGGTGTGGCGAGGTCTGGCCGGGTTCTTCCTCGTCTCGGACACCGCGGAGGACGCGTCTGGCCTGCCCGGAGGCCCGCGCGACGTACCGCTGATGCTGTGTGACCGCTCCTTCGACGCGGACGGGCAGTTCCGGTATCCCGCGCTCGACCCGGGCCTGACCGGCGTGCCGGGGGTGGAGGAGGACTACATGGAGGGCGTACTGGGGGATGTGCTCCTGGTCAACGGCGCGCCCTGGCCCGAGATGGAGGTCGACGCCGCGCGCTACCGTTTCCGGTTCCTCAACGGGTCCAACGCCCGCCGCTACCGGCTGCGCCTCTCCCCGCCGCCGCCGGACGGCAGCGCGCCGTTCGTTCAGGTCGGCAGCGACGCGGGGCTGCTGGCCGGGCCGCGTCCGCACCACGAGGTGCCGCTCTCGCCGGCCGAACGCTTCGACCTGGTCGTCGACTTCGGCCGGTACCCGGTCGGCACGCTGGTCACGGTACGCAATACGGTGGGTGAGACGGAGGCCACCCGGGACGTCATGCGCTTTCGCGTCGTGCGCTCCGCCCGTGACGATTCGGTCGTCCGGCCCGTGCTGGCGGAACTGGACCTGCCCCGGCGGAGCGAGGCCGTCCGTACCCGCGTGTTCGACTTCCGGCGAACGAAGGCCACCGGCGGCGGGTCGATGTGGACCATCAACGGGAAACCGTTCGAGGTCGCGGGCGACCTCGCCGATCCCGCGCTGGGGACGGTCGAACGGTGGCGGTTCTCCAGTGACTTCCACCACCCCGTCCATGTGCACCTGGCGCACTTCGCCGTGGTGGGCCGGGGCCCCGGCGGCCCTTTGGAAACGGACGGCGGCTGGAAGGACACGGTGGACGTGCGCCCCTTCGAGGTCGTCGAGGTCCTGGCCCGCTTCGACGGTTACAAGGGGCGTTACATGATGCACTGCCACAACCTGGAGCACGAGGACATGGCGATGATGGCCAACTTCAGGGTGGTCTGAGCAGCCGTGTCCCGACCGAACGTGGTCCGTTCGGCGACAACCGCTTACGCGTCCGGATTCCGCGGCAGGGCGAGCCAGTCCGACCAGGAGGTCCCACGGCCGAGGAAGCGCGGCTGCTCGAACGGCCAGTCGGCGGCGATCCACTGCGGCACCAGCGCGTCGAAGGCCAGCTCCACCTCGCTGCCCACCAGCTCGTCCACCACCCACCAGCAGATCTCGCCGTCCGCGCCGGCCCTCTCCGGCGGGTCGATGTAGACACAGCCGAGCAGAACCGTCTCCGCCGCGTCGAACAGCGCGTAGTTGAAGGACTGGTGTGCGGCGATCTCCTTCTCGTGCCGCAGCAGGTCGGCCTGGTCGGCCTCGTAGGTCATGGTGGCCGCGGGCCAGCCCCAGGCCGGACCGAACATGGTCCACAGGCGCTCTCGCGAACCCATCACAGCCGGATAGTCGAGCGCGACGTCCGCCTCCCGGACCGGCCGCAGGTGATGACCACCGCCCGGCAGCGGTACCAGGACGGGGTGGACGAAGTCTTCGGGAAGCCAGCTCATGGCACCCGACCGTAGCAGCGCACCGTTTCCCGATTGAACCGGAGCAGGCTGGTTGTCACATGGGCGGGCTTCTCGGCACCTAGGAGGCCTGACGCCGGCAGGTCGTTCTTCCTCAACTCTTGACGGCCTCTGCGATCCGCCGGGCGGCCTGGGCGGGCGTGAGGTGTGTGGTGTCGACGACCTCGGCCTCGGCATGCAGCCACATGCGGGCCGCCTCGGCGTACGGCTCAAGGTATCGGAGACGGAACGGGGAGTTGGGGCCAAGAACGGTGTCCCCCGCGATGCGCCGGCGAAGGGTGTCCTGGTCGGCATGGAGGACGAAGTGCCGGACCGGAATGGCATGCCGAGCAAGGCCGGAGGTGATCTCGCGCCAGTACTGCTCGACCAGGACAGTCATGGGCATCACCAGAGTGCCGCCGGTGTAGTCGAGAACACGTCGGGCGGTCTCGACCACGAGAGGCCGCCATGGCGGCCAGTGCTGGAAGTTGTCCGTAGCGGGCAAGCCCGGTGTGATGTCCATGAGTGTCTCGCCGACCTTCTCGGCATCGAACACCCGTGAGTCCGGGATCAGCTGCTGCACGAGCGCACCGGTCGTCGTCTTGCCCGCGCCATGGGTGCCGTTGAGCCATACGATCATGAGACTCGACGCTAGCGTCATGCGGCCCGCAGGGACAGCCCACTGGATGACCCGAGCCCTTGACCGCGGCCCCTCACCGGTCCAGGGCTTCGCCGCGTTCCTCCAGAACGACTGGGACGCCGTCCTCAACGGCCTCACCCTGCCTTGGATCTCCGGAGCCGTCGAAGGCCTGGGCTCGGCTCTGCCAGTCGTTGCGGACCGCCTAAGGGATCTTGAGAAGGCGAGCAGCCCATGGCAGGCTCGTGCCGCATGATCGACGGATTCGCGAAGGGCGACCTGCACGGGAGACTGCGGCGGGACCGCGAGGCGCTGCTCTGGAAGCTCGACGGCCTGTCCGAGTACGACGCCCGCCGGCCTTTGACGGCTACCGGGACCAACCTCCTCGGCCTGGTCAAGCATGTGGCCACCGTCGAGGCCAGGTACTTCGGCGAGGTTTTCGACCGCCCTTCCCCGGAACCGCTGCCCCGGTGGCAGGACCACGACGGCAGCGATCAGTGGGCGACCGAGGACGAGACCCGCGAACAGATCATCGGGTTCTACCGGCGCACGTGGGAACACTCGGACGCGACGATCGACGAGCTTGCCCTCGACGCCCCCGGCCACGTGCCGTGGTGGCCAGAGCCCTCTCCCAACACCAACCTGTTCGCCATCATGGTCCACGTCCTCGGCGAGACCAACCGGCATACCGGGCACGCCGACATCCTGCGCGAGGGCCTCGACGGCCGAACCGGGATGCGGCCCGAACACGAGCAGCAGACCGACGAGGAAGCCCGTGCCGCCTACCGCGCGAAGATCGAACAGACCGCCAGAGCGGCCACCTCGGTCAAGGCGTAGAAGGCTGTGCCACGCGACTTGATGTGCGAGCGGCATGATGCCGGCCGTGGGTGCCGATCTGCCGAAGCGTCTGGCTCCTGATGAGCTCTGGGAGCCGGTCGCCCCGCTACTGCCGTCGTTCGCGGCGCGACCGCAAGGCGGCGGAACCGCTCCACGTGACGAGCGCGCCGCGTTCACCGCCGTGACGTACGTGCTGATCGAGTCCGGTGAACACCTTGGTCGGCACCGCTGGAAGATCGAGCGGTCGATCGCCCGGCTCTTCGGCTACCACCGCCTGGGCATCCGATACGAGCGAAAGGGCTCGCACTTCCTCGGCCTGGCCGCTGCCCTGCCCTGCCCTGCTACAGGAAGCTCGTGGAACTTGCCACGTGAGACGACCTCTCAGGCGATGACGAAGGCCGGCAGGCGCTCGTTCTCCCATACATCACGGGGAAGGTGAAGACCGAACCGGGATTCCATGAGCGCCAGTGTGTGGCGGTCCCGGTCCCGGTAGGGCTCGTCTTCCGGTCGCGCGTACTCGCCGTCGGAATGCAATACACCGGCCGCTATCAGCTCAGGCAACAGGAGATCTGGCTGCTCGCCCCACCGCCAGACCTCTTCTCCGATTCCAAAACCACAGACGTCCACACCGTCTCTTGTATAGGAGAACATCGCTGGCGGATGGTCCACGGATGGGTCGAGGTGAATCGCCTCCACTCCGTTCCGGGAAATGTCGACCAGTCGTTGTGCACCGTCCCCCAACCCGTATTCAACGGCGAACGACCAGCCGCCGTGCGCACCGACGCGTACGACATCGTCGTCGTCCGTCGCCAGGTCGAGGACCATGGTCCATGCTTCAGCGTCCGTGATCGGCGAGGCGACAGAATCACGTACGCCCCCCATACGCAGACCCAGCTCCTCGGGCGTGATGCCACGCGCAAAGACCACGCTGTGTTGCCAGTCGTCCTGTTCCACAAGCCACTGAATGCCGCCACGCACGACGCTCATCCTCCCCGGCACGCACTGTGCCCTTGTTTCGAGCGAGCGATCACCCTAGACGAGGGGTGTGACAGGCGCAGCTCTCCCCAGGGCATGAAGTCGGGCACAACCGCGTCGAGGAGGCTCCCGAGCGGCGGGAAGTCCTTGGACATGAGGTGCTCTGGGCTGCTGGTGAGGTTCACGAAGCGGACGAGACCGGCGGTGCTCGTAGTCGCGGACCAGACGACGGTCCAAGCGCGGGCATGGCCGGGCGGACGACTGCGCTCGTGCGGTCGTGGGGCCGAAGGTGCGGAGTGGGGCCTTGGCTCGCCGGCCACGGCCCCACCCCAGGATCCGGACCATTCCCGGACCAGCCGTGGGGACCAGCGGCGTGCCCACGGGGCCGGGCCGGTGCCGGGGGTCAGGCCGCGACGAGTTCCTGCTCGCGGTCCGGCGCCGTGGCCTTGGGCTTCCTGTTCGGCAGGGAGAGCCTGAAGACCTTGTGCCACGCGGAGAAGACCTGCTTGGGCAGCGGCCCGGTGACGTAGTCCAGCTCGTACTTCTCGAACAAGGCGCGCACCTTCACCGCGACCTCGGCGTAGCGGTTGCTCGGCAGGTCCGGGAACAGGTGGTGCTCGATCTGGTGCGACAGGTTGCCGGTCATGAAGTGCATGGCCTTGCCGCCGCTGATGTTCGCCGAGCCCATCATCTGGCGCAGGTACCACTGGCCGCGCGTCTCGCCCTCGATCGACCGGCGCTCGAAGACCTGGACGCCCTCGGGGAAGTGCCCGCACATGATCACCGAGTGGGTCCAGAGGTTGCGGACCAGGTTCGCGGTGAACGTGGCGGCGAGCGTGGTGAGGAACGACGGGCCCGAAAGGAGCGGGTGGATCACGTAGTCCTTGAGCACCTGCTTGCGGATCTTGCGGCCCACGGCCCTGGCCCGCGCGCGGAACTCCGGGTTCTTGCGGCGGTGCTTGGACAGGTTCCTGCCGAGTTCCAGGTCGTAGGCGGCGATGCCGTACTCGAAGAAGCAGGCGTTCAGGAAGTTCCACAGCGGCTGGCCGAGGTGGAACGGGTGCCACTTCTGGTCCTCGTCGACGCGCATGATGCCGTAGCCGAGGTCGTTGTCCTTGCCGATCACGTTGGTGTACGTGTGGTGCAGCTCGTTGTGGGAGTGCTTCCACTGGTCGGCCGGCGAGACGTGGTCCCAGTCCCAGGTGGTGGAGTGGATCTTCGGGTCCCGCATCCAGTCCCACTGCCCGTGCAGGACGTTGTGGCCGATCTCCATGTTCTCCATGATCTTCGCCACGGACAGACCGGCGGTGCCGATCAGCCACGCGGGCGGGAAGAACGAGAACAGCAGGACGCCCCTGCTGGCCAGCTCTAGCTTGCGCTGTGCCGAGATGACCTTGCGGATGTAGGCGGCGTCCTTCTCACCACGGCCGGCGATCACCTCGTCGCGGATCGCGTCCAGCTCGCGCCCGAGCTCCTCGATCTGCTCCGCGGTCAGGTGGGCGGTGGGGTCGATGGCGGTCAAGGTGTTCCTACCGTTCGATGTCGCAAGGGCCCGCCGCGGCGGACACGCAGGTCTGGATGAGGACGCCCGGCCCGGCCTCGGTGATCTCGCCGGTGCGCAGGTCGCGGACGGCGCCCGCCGTGAGCGGCGTCACGCAGCCGAAGCAGATGCCCATGCGGCACCCGGACGGCATGAGCACGCCGGCCTCCTCGCCGACGTCCAGCAACGGGGTGGCGCCGTCCGCGTCGGCGGTCTTGCCGGTGGCTGCGAACGTGACCTCGCCACCGTCGCCGGTGACGACGGCGGTGGGGCGGAAGCGTTCGGTGTGCAGGCGCTCCGGGACGCCGTGCCCGGCCCAGTGCTCCTCGGCGGCGTCGAGCAGGCCCGCGGGCCCGCAGGCCCAGGTCTCGCGCTCGGCCCAGTCGGGGACGAGCTCGGCCAGACGGGCCATGTCGAGCATGCCGTCCGTGTCGGTGTGCAGCTCGGTGAGGCTCAGCTTCTTGTCCGCGACCAGGTCGTGCAGGTCGTCGCGGAAGATCACGTCGTGCGGCTGCGGTGCGGAGTGGACCATGACGACGTCGTCGAACTCGGTGTCGCGCAGCATGCCCATCACCGGCGTGATGCCGCTGCCGGCCGTCAGGTAGAGCACCTTGGCGGGCTTGGCCGGCGGCAGTACGAAATCACCGGTGGCCTGGTCGAGCTGGATCAGCGTGCCCGGCCGCGCCCTGCGGACCAGGTGGTTGCTGACCTTGCCGTCCGGGATCGCCTTCACGGTGATCGTGATCCTGCCGTCCCGGCGGTCCGTCGGCGAGGTGAGCGAGTAGGCACGCCACAGGCGCACCCCGTCGACGTCGACCCCGATCCGCACGTACTGGCCGGCCGTGTGGCCGCGCCAGCCCCGTCCCGGCCTGATCACGACGGTCGCGGCGTCACCCGTCTCCGCGTGCACGGCCTCGATGCGCCCCCGCAGGTCGCCACCCGCACGCAGCGGGCTGACCAGGTCGAGGTAGTCCGACGGCAGCAGCGGCGTCGTGACCATCTCCAGCAGTTTCCACGCCCTACTGCGGAGGGCTGCACTCGTCATGGCCCCAGCTTGATGCGCTTCAGGGGGTAAAGTCCTGTCCGTAGGACGTGAATCTGATCGGTCGGATTGTTCGCAGGGAACAAAAAGTGAGCCATGCAGTCCGGAGGGCCAGCGAGCTGGTCCTGGACGAGACGACGGTCACCGCGCTTCGGGCCGCGCTGAAGACCACCGCCGACGAGGTGGTCCAGGCGATCATCGACGAGGTCCCGCCCTACGCCAACGCCCTTTCGGGCCGCATGGGCGCCACCATCCGCCGGGCCGTCCGCACCGCCCTGGGCCTCTACCTGGACCTCGCGAGCGGGAACGCCACGGGCGGCGACGCCAGTGACGCGGCCTACGAGCTGGGCCGCGGCGAGGTCCGCGACGGCCGTTCGATGGACGCCCTGCTCAGCGCCTACCGGGTCGGCGCCCGCGTGGCCTGGCGAGGCCTGGCCGCAGGTGCCGTACCCGCGGGTCTGCCCGCCGCCCAGGTCGCCAAGTTCGCCGAGCTGACCTTCGCCTACATCGACGAGCTCTCCGCCGCGAGCGCCGCGGGCCACGCCGACGAGCTGGCCGCTCGGGGCCGGGCCCACGAGCGGCATCTGGAGCAGCTGGCCCGCGACCTCCTCTCCGGCGCGGGCCCGGACGTGCTCCTCGCCGCTGCCGGGCGGGCCGGGTGGCAGCCGCCGGTTTCGCTGACCGCGGTCCTGCTGCCCGCCGACCAGGCCCGGCCCGCCTACCGCGCGCTCGACCCGGGCACACTCGTCCTCGACGATCTGCCGGACGCCTCCGGCGTGCTGCTCGTCCCCGATGCCGACCGGGCACGCCTCCTGAGGCAGCTGCCCGACCGCACCGCCGTGGTCGGCCCGGCCCGGCCGTGGACGCGCGCGTCCGCCTCGTACGCACGAGCCGTACGCGCGCGCTCCCTCTCCTGCGACATCCGCGACACCGAGGACCACCTGCCCGAGCTGGTACTGAGCGCCGACGCGGACGCCTTCGCCGACCTGCGCGCCCGAGCCCTCGCACCGCTGGGGACCTTGCCGGCCGCGACCGCGCGGCGGCTCGAGGAGACGCTGCGGGAGTGGCTGCTGCACCAGGGCAGGCGGGACGAGGTGGCGGCGGCGCTGTTCGTCCACCCCCAGACCGTCCGGTACCGGATGTCGCAGCTGCGGGAGCTGTTCCCGGACCTCGGGTCACCGCACCGGGTTCTCGAACTGACGCTGGCGGTCGGTCTCCGGGCGGGCCAGGAACCTCACGTTCACCCGAATGGCTCACCATGACGTGCCACCCGCATGGGTGAAGATCAAGCTGGCTAGTGCCCCAACCGAGGCAACCCGTGAAAGGGGAACCGAATGCGCATTCGACGAATCTTCGCCGCCGTCATCGCCACGGCGGCCCTCGCCGGCCTCGGCCTCACAGGCGCCGCGACCGCCGCGACCGCTGCCACCGCTCAGGGCGTCACGGCCTCCGTCACCCCCTCCGAGTGCAAGCAGGGCGGCGGAACGCCCGACCTGACGGACAACCTCTGCAAGGGCGGTACCTACGACGGTCAGCAGGTGGACTGAACACCGCGAGGCGCCCCGCGGCCACCCGCCGCGGGGCGCTCCCGCGCTGTCAGCGGGTGCGGAAGACGCCGGTGTACACGTCCGTACGGTTGCGCGGTGCGTCGGAGTGGGTTTCGGTGAGCACCGCCCGCACTCCCTTGCCGTCCGCCACCAGGCCCTGGTAGTCGCCGAGGAAGTATCCCCCGGCGAAGGGCGCCCGCAGCCAGTCGAAGATCCGCGAGATCCGCCGCTCGGTCCGCAGCCCCGGGTTCCCGTGCCGCAGCGTGACCAGCTGGTGGGCGGTGGGCAGGGTCGTGGTGTTGCCGGGCTCCAGGAAGCGCAGGTCGTAGTAGGTGAGCGCGACCGTGCCCCCCTCCGTGACCGCGATCGACGGCGAGAAGGCCGGCACCCCCTCGGGGCTGATCAGTTCCGGGGTCCCCCAGGTGCGGCCGCCGTCGGTGGACCGCACCAGCTGGACGGAGTCGAACTTCCCGCCGGAGAAGTCAGAGCCCTCGTAGGCCATGTACAGCGTGCCCGTCTTCGGGTCGACGGCCGGGCTGGGCAGGGTGGACGCGGCGCGCAGCGGTTTGGCGGGGTCGTTCGGGTCGACCTCCGGTACGGAGGTGTCCCGGGCCACGGTGACGGGGGCGCTCCAGGTCTCGCCGGCGTCGGTCGAGGTGACCACCTGGTAGTGGGCTTCGGCGACGGTGCCCAGGTCGTCGGAGTAGGTGATCCGGTCGAAGAAGTCGTACAGGGTGCCGGTGCGCCGGTCGGCGACGATCAGATGGCCGATGGTCTGGGTGTTGGGCACGCTGCCGGTGTCGACGAACTTCCGGGCCCTGCTCCAGGTGCGGCCGCCGTCGCGGGTGAGGGAGATGTAGCCGGGACCGTCGAGGGCGCTGGGGCCGGGCGGGTCGTTGTCGAGGCGGTTCCAGACCTGGTAGGCGGTGCCCGCGCGGACCGGGTCTGCGGTGAGTGAGGGCTTGTCGTTGAAGAAGGGCTGCTCGTCGGCGTGCGTGGTGGTGAGGTTCTGCCACGTGCGGCCGCCGTCGCGGGACGTGACCGCCAGGAGGGCGCTGCGCGTGCTCTTGACGAAGTCGACGCCCTCCCCGCCGGCGTAGACCGTACCGTCCGGTCCGGTGCTCACCCAGGGGTCGGAGGCCCGTTCGTAGTCCGCGCCGCCGGGGGCGCACAGGCTGAACGGCAGCGTGCTCCGGTGGAAGGTGCGGCCGTCCGCGGTCCAGGCGGCCGCCAGGCCGCGGGCGCCGCCGTCGTTCCAGCGGTCCTGCTGGAACACGGTGACCACGCGCTTCGGGTCGCGCGGATCGACGGACAGGTACGGCTCGACCTCGGTGCCCGGGTAGACGACGCTGTCGGGGGACCTCGCTCCGACGGTGCACTTCGCGTACGGGTCCCCGTGGGACACCTTGACCAGGGGCGTGCGGTCGGTGTCCGGGTCCGCCGCGGCGGCGGGAGCCGCCCCGGTGACCGTGCCGAGCAGGAGCGCGGCGGCGGTGACGGCGGTCAGGGGCACGGGGACGCGCATGCGGGATCTCCTCCGGGCCTTTCGGCCGGCGTACGGGACCGCCGTCATCGGGGCGGCGGCGGCCTGAGGCGCGGAGGATTACCGGAACGCGAGGGTGGGGCGACTCCGCTTGGTCCTTTTCGGCGTCGTGGCAGGTGCCCTTGATGCGCCGAACGACGGAGTCGTCCCCTGAGACGTCCCCGGGGGTCCGGGGACACGGCGGAGCCGACCGGCGGGTGTGGTGCCGGTCGGCTCCTCGGTCGTGCTGGTGCTCTTGTCGCGCCGTCCCGCGGCGGAGACGGCCGCGGCTTCGGCTTCGGCTTCGGCTTCGGCTTCGGCTTCGGCTTCGGGACGGCCGGCGGCCCGGCCGTGCGCCGGCCGGTCAGGTGATCGGCTGCGAGGTCCCGTCGGGCAGGGCGCAGACGTAGCCGGAGTACGGGCGTGAGGTGACCTGTCCGCCGGCGGCCGCGCACTCGTCCCTGGAGATGTCCGCGGACGAGGCGGCCGCGGCGCCGACAGCACCGATGGCGCTCAGGCCGGCAAGGGTCGCCGCGGCCAGGGCGCGGCCCAGGATTCTTCGCATGCGCATGACTTCCTCCTCCTCTCAGGCGCCTTCGTTCTGCCTCAGGGAAGGACGGGGCCCGATACGACGGCGCCCTCGTTCCCAGCATGGGCGCTCCGTACCGGGCCCGCGAGGCGGCGGCGGGCGGCGCGCCCGCTCCGGCCCGCTAACGCGGTTCGTGGGCCGCCGCCCGGCAGGCGCCGGTCGCTGCGCCGCCGGCCACTCCGGCCCCGGTCAGCCCGCTCACACAACCCTGCAGGTCTCCGCTCACGCCACGGCCGCAGGCCGCCGCGGCCGCGCCGGAATCGGTGGCACCGGCCTGTTCGGCCATCTGTACGCAGGCGGGGATGTCCGCCCGGGCCACGGGAGCGGCGAGGGCCGCGCCACCGAGGGTGAGGGTCAGGCCGGTGAGGGCACCGGCGATACGTGTCGACGTGCGCATGGGACGCACCTGCCTTCCGGGTCGGTCGCGCGGTCCTGGTTCCGACGGGCCGGATCCACGCGGCGGGGCCGCCCGGCGACGCCCGGCCGCCTCCCGGAAGGGACGCCCTCGGACCTCCGCTCGCGGGCCCTCACTCCAGCGTCCCACCCTCTCCCCCGGCCGTCCTGGGCATCCGGGGGCGCGGCCGCGCCGAGTGACGGCGAACGCGCGGAGCGCGGCCCCAGCGGGGGGCGGGGGTACTCATTTCTCCTCCGCCGCGAGTCCGCCACGCCAGACCGTCACGTCGATCTTGGCGTGCAGACTGGGGTCGTCCTGTGCCGACATGCCCTTGAAGAGGACGAGGCCGACGTTGCCCGACTTGGTCCGCACGCAGATCTCCGCGCCCTTGGACAGCGTCTCCACCTTGATCTTGGTGGTGAAGCGGGTCACCTCCCGGCACGTCTTGAGGGAGCCCTTCTCGGCGGAGTCGAGCAGCACGAGCTTGGTGCCGTAGGAGTTGAAGGAGCAGTCGGCGGAGGTGCTGCCGCAAGACAGGTAGAGGTCGTCGTAGTTCGACTCGCGCGGCGTCAGCGGGTCGTCCCCGAGCTTGATGTAGTACCCGGCGGGAAACTCGAAACCGGGGTAGGAGGCGGGCTTGGGATCGGTGCTCGGCCTGGCGCTCGGGCCGGCCCCGCCGCCGTGCGGGGCCGTGCCGCCGCTGCTCGTGGCACGCCGGTCGCCCGCGTCCTTGCCGATCACTTTCGCGAGCGCCGCGCAGCCTCCGGCCAGGAGCACCAGCGAACCCAGGATCGAGCCGAGCACGATGGCGGAGCGGTTGCGCCGGGGCTGCGGCGGCGGGGTGGGGAAGTGCGTCGCGGACGTAGGTGCCTGGTACCCGCCCGCGGGCGGGTAGGGAGTGCGGTACGGCGCGTCGAACGCGGTGTGCGCCGCCGGAGCCGCGCACACCGTCGGCTGGTGGGCCACCCCCGCCATGGTGGGGAGCCCGGCGGGCATGGGCGGCAGCTGCCGTGCGGGCGCGGTGGGCACGGGTCCGCCCGCCGCCGGAGGGGCCGGTGCGGGTGCCTCCCGCACCGCGACCGGCCCCGGGACCACCCCCTGCCGCGAGGTGATGCCCGCCGCCACCCCGCTCGGCAGCCAGTCCTCCGGCCGCCGCAGCTGCGTCTGGCCGGCAGCGGCCCGGCACAGTTCCAGGACCTCGGTCGGCGAGGCCCGTTCCGCCGGGTCCTTGACCAGGCAACGTGCCACCAGGGGCCGCAGTTCCGCGGGCAGGCCCGAGAGGTCGGGCTCCTCGTGCACGATGCGGTAGAGCACCCCGTGCGAGGGACCCTCCCCGTACGCCGGGGCGCCCGTGGCGGCGTACACGGCCACCTGTCCCAGGGCGAACACATCGGTGGCCGGGCCGGTCCTGCCCCCGGCAGCCTGCTCCGGCGCCATGAAGGACGGGGTGCCGATCGCGACCCCGCTCACCGTGAGCGAAGTGGCGTCGGCGGCCCGCGCGATGCCGAAGTCGATGACCCGCGGCCCGTCGGAGGCGAGCAGTACGTTGGACGGCTTGAGGTCCCGGTGCACGATGCCGGCGCCGTGGATGCCCTGGAGGGCTTCGGCGATCCCGGCGGCCAGCATCAGGACGGTACGGGCGGGCAGCGGCCCGTGTTCGGCGACGGCTGCCGCGACCGTGGGCCCGGGCACGTACGCGGTGGCGAGCCACGGCACGGGACCGTCCGCGTCCGCGTCGATCACGGGCGCGGTGAAAAGGCCCTGCACCCGCTGCGCGGAGGCCACCTCCTGCTTGAACCGGTGCCGGAACTCCGGGTCTTCGGCGAACTCCCGGCGAATCACCTTGACGGCGACCGGCCGTCCTCCGGGGGTGTGCGAAAGGTAGACCTTGCCCATGCCTCCGGAGCCGAGCCCGGCGGCGATGCGGTAGCCGGCCACCGTCCGCGGATCGTCCGGCCCGAGCGCCTGGAAGAATCCCGCTGCCGGCAACTCGCTGCTCATCCATGCCCCTTCACGAGTCTCTTTCGCACCACCCTAGTGGCTGCGCCCGGAGAGGAATCGGCTGAAACCCGCCCTTACCCGGACGGGGTGGGCCTAGGGTCGGGGTATGACCGCTACCAGTGACACCGCTTACGAGTTCCGCACCGCCCGGCCCGAGGACACCGAGGGCATCGAGGCCGTCGACGGGTCCTTCACCACCGGCACCGTCTTCGAGGTCGCCGTCAGCGAGGACGGTTTCGCCTTCAGGGAGGTGCCGGTGGACCCGCCGCTGGTGAAGGTGTTCCCCGAGGACGACGGCAGCGGGGACGGCGAGGAGGGGGAGGACGGTGAGGACGCCGACGGCCGTACTTTCGTGGCCGTCGGCGCCGGCGGGGCGGTCGCCGGGTTCGCCGCGGTGTCCTACTCCCCGTGGAACCGGCGCCTGACCATCGAGGACATCGAGGTCGCCCCGGGGCACCGGGGGCGGGGCCTGGGGCGGGAGTTGATGGGGCGCGCGGTCGGGTTCGCCCGTGAGCGGGGTGCCGGGCACATCTGGCTGGAGGTCACCAACGTCAACGCCCCGGCCATCCACGCCTACCGGCGCATGGGCTTCGCCTTCTGCGGCCTGGACACCGCGCTCTACCACGGCACCGAGTCCGAGGGCGAGCACGCGCTCTACATGAGCATGCCCTGCCCCTGAGCCGCGAGCAGGCGGGCGACGGCCGGGCCGGAGCCGTCGCCCGGCGCGACCGTCACCGTCAGCAGCCAGTCGGCGGTGCGGCCCGGCTCCGCCGGCGGCGCGTACCACTCCACCCGGGCGTCCAGGAGCCGGTCCCCGGCCTCCCGGCGGGCCGTGTACCAGCCCCGGAACGGCTCGGTCCGCCACACCGTCAGCGGCACCGCCCGCTCGCCGCCGCTGCGCTCGCCGCCCGGTCCGACCGCCCGCAGGGCCGCCGTGGCGGCCGCCGCGAGGGTCCGGGCCACGGGCACGTCGCGGGCCCCGGCGAAGTGGAGCAGGTACTCCATGCGCTCGGCCTGCGGCGGGGCCCCGAGCACGGCGCGGCCCGAGTCGTACCACGTACCCCACTTGACGTTGGACACCAGGCCGGGGAGCCGGGCCATGTCCCGCGGGATCCAGAACAGGACCACGTCGGAGCGGCTCATGGCCTCCTCCTCCCAGGCGATCTGGTCCGGGTACGCCGGGTAGTCGCCGCCCGGCACCGGCTCGGGCAGGAACACCACCAGCCGGCCGGCCCCCGACCACAGCGACCGCAGCGCGGCGACGGCGTCCGGGCGCCAGGAGGGCTCGGCCGGGTCCGTGGGGGTCGGGCCGCACAGGTACACGGCCGCCGCCCAGGACGCGGGCGGCTCCTGGCCGACGTGGACGACGGTGACGGAGCTCTCGACAGGGCTCTCACATGACACGGGGCACTCCGGGGTCGGTCGTCGGGGCGAGGGCGGTGAGGAAGTCCAGCAGGACGGTGTTGAAGGCCTCGGGCCGTTCCAGGAACCCGAGGTGGCCGGCGTCCGCCAGCTCCGTGTAGCGGGCGCCGGGGACCGCCCGCGCGACCTCCCGGCCCAGCGGGGCCGGTGCCAGCACGTCGTCGGCGAAGCCCACGACGTGCACGGGCACCGTGATCCGGCCGTACTCGGCCAGCCGGTCCCGGACCGGCGGACCCGGCCGGTGGGCGGCCGACCGGCCGGTCAGCGCGGCGAGTTCGAACAGATCGAGCCAGTACGCCGTCGCCCCCTCGTCGGCGAGGGTCCGGGGCGAGAGGTTCTGTACGAGCCGGACGAAGGCCTCGTACTCGGGGGGCAGCGCGGTCCCGGCCCGGGCGGTGGCCGCCTCGGCGCGCGCCAGGGCCTCCCCCACCGCGTCGGGCCGGCCCCGGGTGGCGGCGAGCAGCGCGCCGCCCACCAGGCCGGGGTCGGTCAGCAGCAGTTCCTGGACGGCGAGCGAGCCGAGCGAGTGGCCCGCCAGCGGGCACCCGGGGAGTTCGAGGGTCAGCAGCAACTCGCGTATCCGTGCGGCCAGTTCGACGGGGCCTGCGGCCGTCGGGACGTGGTCGAAGGTGACGGCCCGGCGGCCCGCGGCGGTGAGGGCCGGGACCTGGTGGTGTTCCCAGATCCGGCCCGACCCGCCCGCGCCGGCGACCAGGACCACCGGCGGGCCGGCCGCTCCGTGCACCGTGTACGCCGTCCCGCCCGGCGTGCGGCCGCTCGTGCGCGTCCCGGCGCCCGGGGCCGTCACGGCGCCATCCTGCTCAGGGCCGTCTCCACCCAGGCGGGGCGGCCGGTGTCCAGGCCGCGCAGGGCCACGTGGACCCACAGGAAGTCGGCCCGGGCCAGCACGTGTTCCCGCAGGCCGGGGCGCACCTCGCCGCCCGCGGCGCGGTAGGCCGCGAGGAGCCGGTCGAGGACGGCGGGGCCGCCCGCGTACAGCATGTCGACGAAGTCGACGGCGGGATCGCCTACATGGGCGTTCGCCCAGTCCAGCAGGCCGGCCAGGACGGGGGGCCCGGAGCGCGGGCGGGTCACCAGGGTGTGCCCGGGGTGGACGTCGCCGTGGACCAGCGCAGGCCGCCCGGGCCACAGCCGGTCGTCGTCCAGCCAGGACTGCCAGCGGCGCAACCCGGCCGCCGGGAGGGGGAGTTCGGCCCGGGCCCGGGCGAGCCGGTCCGCGGTGCGGGCGCGGACGGCGCCGGGGTCCGTCCCGTCCGCCGCCCGGGCCGCGAGGGCCGGGGAGGCGTCCGGCGGGGTGGTGTGCACCGCGACCAGGGTCCGGGCGAGCGGCTCCAGGTACCGGTCGGGGTGGGCCAGCGGGTCCATGGACCAGCCGTAGACCAGGGTGTCCGGGTCCTCGGTGCCCGCGGGCGTGCCGGGCAGGCGGGGGTAGGCGACCAGGTCCGGGGCGTGCAGGCGCCAGTGCGGCACCGGCACGGGCACGCGGTCGCGGACGGCGGTGAGCACGGCCCCTTCGAACGCCAGCAGCGCGGCGGCCTCGGGCCGCCGCGGCTGCCGCAGGATCCAGCGGGTGCCGTCGGCGGCCCGGACGTGCACGACGCGGAAGTCCCAGCCGGACTCGTCGGCGCGGGCGCTCGCGGGGTCGAGCTCCTCACCGAGCCGCCGCGCCGCCTCCCCGACGAGGCCGTCCAGCCGGGCGCGGTCGTCCAGCCGGGCGCGGTCGTCCGCGGCCGTGTCGGCACGGACGGCCGGCTCGGACGGGCCGGGTCCGCGGGCGGGTGCGGTCGGCTGCGCTCCGGCGGGCGGCCGGTTCACCGGTCCGCCCCGGTGGCGGCGAGGTGGCGGTCCCGCGTGGCGTCGCGGTCCACCTTGCCGGTGTGGGTGCGTTCCAGTGCCGGGACGGGGACCAGCACGCTGGGGACGAGCTGCGGGGCCGCCGTGGCCGACAGCCGGGCGCGGACGGCCGCCGCCACCTCGGCGGGGTCGTGGTCGGGCAGCGGTACGAAGAACGCGGCCAGGGTGCTGTGTTCGGCGCGCTCCACCCGGGCGGCGGCGGCCTCCAGGACACCCGGGCAGCTGCCGACCAGGCCCTCCACCTCGATCAGGTCCACCCGGTGGCCGCGGATCTTGACCTGGTGGTCGGAGCGGCCCCGGAACACCAGGGCTCCCCCGGGGGCCTCGGAGACCAGGTCCCCGGTGCGGTACCAGCGGACGCCCCCGTGCTCGGTGAACCTGGCGGCCGTCGCACGGGGATCGCCGTGGTAGCCCAGCGCCAGGCCGGGCCCGGACACGGACAACTCCCCCGCCGGGTCGATGCGCTGCCCGACGTGCGGCAGCGGGAGCCCGATCGGCAGGTCGCCGCCGGCCGCGGGCAGGGCGGGCGCTCCCGGCCCGGCCAGCTGCACGGCGTGGGTGACCAGGGCCGTCTCGGTGGATCCGTACGTGTTGAGCAGGCGCACCCCGTCGGAGCCGAGGAGCCGCCAGCGCTCCAGCATGTCGGCCCGCACCGCCTCCCCGCCGATCACCACCGTCCGCAGGGACGCCGGAAGCCCCGCGCCCTGGTGCAGCAGGTCTCCGGCCAGGCCGTGCCAGAAGCCGGTCGGCAGCACCGCGACGGTGACCTCCTGTTCCTCGGCCACCTGGGCGAACCGTTCCCGGGCCGCGTCGTCGACGACGAGCGTGGCCCCGCCGGTCAGGGTCGGGAGGATCTCCTCCAGGCTCGTGTCGCCGCCGGCGCCGTGGAAGTGCAGCACGGTGGCGTCGGGACCGGTCCCGTACAGCGTGCGCAGCGGCGGCACCACGGCGGACAGCGCCCGGTGCGGCACCACGACGCCCTTGGGTCCGCCGGTGGAGCCCGAGGTGAACAGCACGTACGCCGGGTCCTCGGGGCGGGCACCGGCGGCGGGCGGCACGACGGCCCCCGGTGCGGGCGCGGCGGGCGCCCAGCGCGGGCGGACCACCCGCGCGACCGGCGGCTGCCAGCCGGTGTCCGCGGTCGCCACGGCCTCCTCGACGCCCAGCCGGGCCAGGACCGACTCCAGCCGGGCCGGCGGATGTCCGGCCTCCAGCGGTACGTACGCCCGGCCCGCCGCGAGCACGCCGAGCAGGGCGGCCACGTCCCGGGCCGAGTGGTGCACGACCACCCCGACCGGCGGCTGCGGCCGGTCCGTGCGCGGGGTGACGGCGGCCGCCACCTCCAGCACCCAGGCGGCGAAGACGCCGTAGCCGATGACGAGTCCGTTGTCGATGACGGCCGGGCGGGCGGGATCGGTGCGCGCCGTTTCGAAGAACGGTTCCAGCAAAGGAATTCCGGTGTTTCCGGAGGACTGCATTGTGAATTTCCTCGTCCTGATGGAATATGAGCGGGTGCGTATTGTTGTGGAACACGATCTGGAAATACCCGTGCGCGACGGCGTCTTATTGGCCGCCGACCTCTACCGGCCCGACACCGCGGACCCCGTTCCGGTACTGGTGCGCCGCACGCCCTACGGAAGGTCCGGCGCACCGGGCGGCGCGTCCGTCGACGGGCTGCGCCTGGTCCGCGCCGGGTACGCCCTGCTGGTGCAGGACGTCCGCGGCCGGTTCGGTTCCGGCGGCGTCTTCGATCCGTACTGGCACGAGGCCGCCGACGGCGCGGACACCGTCGCCTGGGCCGTGTCGCAGCCGTGGTGCGACGGCTCGGCCGGGCTGTTCGGCCGGTCCTACGAGGCCATGGCGGCGCTGCTCGCCGCGGCGGAGCGCCCGCCGGGCCTGGGCGCCGTCGTCCCGCACGTGGCCGGATCGGGCTTCGACGAGGGCTGGACCCGCCAGGGCGGCGCCTTCCAGCTGGGCTTCGTCCTGTACTGGGTGCTCTACGACCTCCTGCTGGAAGGGGCCGGGCTGAGCGCGGCCGAGCGGGCCGAGGTGGCCGGGGCCGTCGACCGGATCGACGAGCTGTACCGCGACCCGGCCGCCGCCGAGGAGCTGCTGGACCGCCTGGCGCCGTACTACCGCCGCTGGCGCGAGCACCCGGCCGGGGACCCGTACTGGCTGCGCGCCGCGCCCCGTGCGGCGTACCCGGCGGTGGACGTCCCCGTGCTGCACCTCACCGGCTGGTACGACATATTCCTCGCCGGCGCCCTGGAGAATTACCGGGGAATTCGTGAATGCGGGAACAGTACGCGTCTGGTGGTCGGTCCGTGGTCGCACTGCATCACCGGCGGAATATTCCCCCAGCGTCGTTACGGACTGGCCGCGGACGAGGCCGAACTCGATGTCACCGCCCTGCACCTGGAGCATTTCGACGAGCATCTGCGCCGCTCCGGCGAGGGCCCCGGCCGGCGCGACGCGGTGCGGCTGTTCCTCACCGGCGCCGACGCCTGGCGCGCCTTCCCCGACTGGCCCGTCCCCGGCACCGAGGAGCTCGTCCTGCACCTCGACGGCCGCAGCCTGACGTCCGGCCCCGCCCCGGCACGCGCCGGGGCGGACCGGATCCGTCACGACCCGGCCGACCCGGTGCCCACCACCGGCGGCGCCACCGCCCTGCCCGGGCAGTTCACCGGCGGCGACTGCGGCCCGCTGGACCAGCGCGAGGTGGAACTCCGTCCCGACGTGCTCTGCTTCACCGGCGAGCCGCTGGGCGCGCCGGTGACCGTCGTCGGCGACACCGTCCTGACCGTGTACGTCACCCCGGACGCCGCCGGCGCGGACGTGACGGCCAAGCTCGTCGACGTCCACCCCGGCGGCCGCGCCGAGCTGCTGTGCGACGGGGTCCGCCGGCTCGCGGCGGGGCCGGACGGCGGGGGCGCCGGCGGGCCGGTGGAGGTCACCGTCGCGGTGGGGGCGGTGGGCCACGTGTTCCGCGCGGGCCACCGGATCCGTCTGGAGGTCGCGGCCAGCAACGCACCGCGCTTCGACGTCCATCCGCCGTCCCTGGCCCACCACACCGTCCACCACGGCGGTGACCATCCCTCACGCCTGCTGCTGCCGCGCCTGCCCGGCGCCTGACGCGGGACCGGGGCCGGCGGCGTCCGGGTGGAAGACCGACAGGTCCGCCACCTTCTCGATCCGCCGGCCCGCCTCCCAGTGGGCCCGCCGCAGCCGCCGCAGCTGGGCGCCGGACAGCTTGGTGCTGTGCTGCGGGATCGAGCGCACCATCCGGGCCCGCTTGGCCGAGGCCGGGTAGCGGTCGCGCACCCGGTACGGGTCGTTGAGCAGGTGGTGGGCGGTGCCCACGTGGAAGGCCGCCTTCAGCAGGGCGTAGTACGCCGCCGCTCCGGCCCCCTTGTCCCGGGCGCAGTGCACCAGCGTCCGCGAGGCCTCGAACAGCCGCCACGCCACCGGCACCGCCGGAGTGGTGAACACGCCCGTCTCCTGGGCGATGCCCTCGCCGACGCCGTAGCGGAAGTAGCTGCGCATGTTGGCGAAGCCGTGCTGGGCGTCGTGGAAGATCCGCGCCTCCGGCAGGTACACCACGGGGATGCCCGCCAGCTGGAGCCGGAAGTCGAACTCCCGGTCCTCGCACCAGTGGATCAGCTCGTCGAAGTGGTAGCCGCCGATGTGGTCGACGATGTCCCGGTTGTAGATCAGCGGCGGGGACAGCGCGCTGACGTAGTCGCCCTCGTCGAACTCGCGGACCCGCGCGGTGAGCCGGCTGAGCAGGCCCTCCGACTCCCCGTAGACCACCTGTCCCTTGACCACGGGCTCGGTGAGCACCGCCCGCACCATGGCGCGGACCACGCCCGGGGCGAAGGTGCAGTCGGAGTCCATCAGCAGCAGGTACTGCCGGTCGGTGGCGGCGGCGCCGGCGTTGTAGGCCGCCCCGAGGTTGCCGACGTCCTCGATCTCCGTGACGGTCAGCGGGCGCGGATGCTCGGCGATCAGCTTCAGCACGGCGTCGCTGGGGCCGTTCAGCGCCAGGACGATCTCGACGTCCTCCTCGATGGAGGCGATGCAGTCGGCGATCCGCAGGTCGTCGCGCAGGGCGATGACCACGGCGGTCCGGGCGATGCCCTTGTCGACCGCGGCCTCGTCCACCGGGTCGGTGGCCATCCCGTTCTCCCTTGTGTCGTTCGTGTGCGTACGGTGGGCCGGCGCGGTGGCGCGGGCCGGTCGGTGCGCGGTCACCGGGCGGGCTCCCGCAACCGCAGGGGCAGGGCGCGCAGCGTGCGTTCGGCGATGGCCTCGGCCTCCGCCGGCGCCTCGGCGTGGGCGATCACCCCGGCCAGCACGTCGGAGCCGCCGCGGTAGGAGGGCAGTTCGGTGCCGGGTTCCAGGTCCAGTCCCCAGAACACGTCGTGCACCCCGGCCCGGCGGGCGACGTCCTGCGGGTCGCCGACCCACTCGACGACCCCGCCGTCCGCCGGTACGAACCGCTGCACCACGGCCCGGCTGTGCCGCGGCGCCAGCTCGGCGAGGTCCAGGGGCTGCCCCAGGGCGAGACGGACCACGTTGGGCAGCGGGTCGACCCCGGTGGCGAGCCGCATCACCTCGGTGGCGATCCGGGCCCCGGTGATCCGGCAGGTGATCTCCAGCAGGACCACCCGGCCGTCGCGGGTGCGCAGGATGTCGGTGTTGATCACCGCGGGGTCCAGGCGCAGGGCCCGGGCCCCGCGCCGGACGGTGTCCGTGACCTCCTCGATCTGCTCCCCGGTCAGTACGCTCGGCAGGGTGTCGCCGCCCTCGAAGAAGTGCGGGGCGAACTCCTCCTTGCGCCCGTACTCCCGGTCGGCGAACCCGAATCGGTGCAGCTCCCCGTCGACCATGAAGGCCGCCAGGGTGTGCTCGGTGCCCTCCAGGAACTCCTCGACCACGATCCGGCCGCTCGGGCTGAGCCGCAGCGCCTCCTGCGCCAGTTCCCGCACCCGGTCGGCCGACTCCACCTTCATCACGCCCAGCGAACCGGTCTGGTCGCTGGGCTTGATGACCGCCGGCAGCCCGATGTCGGCGACCGCCCGTACGGCCTCGCCGACGCTCTCGGCGGTCGCGAACCGCGGCAGGTCGAGCCCCGCCTTGCGCAGGACGGCCAGCCGCCGGTCCTTGGACGTGCAGTTCAGGGCCGTCTCCAGGGGCAGGCCCGGGCAGCCGAAGCGCCGTGCGAGCGTGCTGATCACCGGCGGGTTGTCCGCGCCGAGCGAGAACACCCCGTCGATCCGGTCGATGCCGGCGGCGGACAGCTCGGCGAGGACCGCCACCGCGTCGTTCGGGTCGCACACCAGCAGGACGTCGGCGGCGGCGCGGACCCGGTCCGTGGGCCGTTCGGTCACCACCACCAGCTCCCGGCGGGGCGAGCGCAGTTCGCCCAGCGACCGGTCCATGCCGGAGCCGAGCCCGCACACCAGCAGGCGGTCAACCACGGCCGCCTCCCGCCGGACCCGCCGGCGGCGGGGCGCCCAGGCTCAGCACCTGGAACACCTCCGCGTGGCCGGAGCCGGCGGAGACGGCCCCGCGGTAGCGGGCCAGTCCCTCCACGCCCTCGTCCCAGGCGGCGTGCCGGAGCTGGGAGGCGTACGCGCGCATCGCCTCCACCTTGGCCCCGATCTGCTCACCGATGTCCTCGGCGTACTGGAAGCGCGCCATCGGCGCCCACACCTCGTAGCCGAGGACCAGGCGCGGCGCCGGGCTCGGCGGCCCGCCGGCCTCGTGGAAGAACTCGGAGCTCGCCATCCACAGGGCTTCGAGGGCGAGTTGGTGCACCATGCGGTGTTCGACGTCGTCGTCGTTGTCGTGCGGCAGGTACACCACCTGCGGCCGCACCTCGCGCAGCACCCGTACGAGGTCGAGGTGGACCCGGCGGCTGAGCGTGAAGTCCCGCGACGGCTCGTCGAACCGGATGCAGCGGTGCACGCCCAGGGCCTTCGCGGCGGCCTCGGTCTCGGCGGCGAACTCGGCGTCGGTGACCGCGTCGTCCAGGGCACTGCGCTCACGGCCGATGACGATCACCACGGTCACCCGGGCACCGTCGCGCACGTGCTTGGCGATGGATCCGCCGCAGCCGATCACGTCGTCGTCGGGGTGCGGTGCGACGACCAGTACGTCGGTCACCCCGGATCCCGTCCCGTCGCTGCCCGCGGTCACGCCCCGGCCTCCGGGGCTTCGCCGGCCCAGCGGGCCCACTCCGCGGTGGCCGCGGACGCCTCGGCGAACGGGGTGCGCGCGGTGAAGCCCAGCACCCGGCGGGCCTTGGCGTAGTCGGCGCGGGCCGTCGAGCGGTAAAGCTCCAGCTCCCAGTCGGCCACCGGTTCCCCGGCGGTGACGGCCCCGGGGCCGCCCAGCCCGCGCAGCGCGCGGACCGCGTCGAAGAACGCGCCCCAGCGCAGTTCTTCGGGGTGCCCCACGAGGAACCGCTCGCCGGCCGCGGCCGCGGTGTCCACGGCGAGCAGCACGGCCTCGGCCAGGTCGTCCACGTACACGGCGTTGCACACGCCGCCGTCGCCACCGGCCGGGAGCTGGGCGAAGTCGCCCTCCGGGCGGCCGAGCTGCGCCGTCGTCCACTGGCCGCCCCAGGGGCCGTGGACCACGCCGGGCTGGATCACCACCGTCTCCAGGCCGTCGCCGTGGGCCCGTACGACGAGCTGTTCGGCGGCGAGCTTCTGCTGCTCGTACTCCTGGTCGGCGGGGTCGGCCGGGCGTGCGGCGGAGTCCTCGGTCAGGGCGCCGGTCACGGCCGGGTCGTAGACGTCGATCGTGCTCAGGTGGACCACGCGGCGCACACCGGCGGCGCGGGCGGCGGCCAGCACGTTCCCGGTGCCCGCGACGGAGGCTGCCCAGCGGTCGCCCTCGTCGCCGGAGCTGCCGAACGCGCAGTGCACGACGGTGTCGCAGCCCTCGAACGCCTCCCGGAGCGCGGCCTCGTCCAGCAGGTCGCCCTGGCGGAACTCCAGCCGGTCCTGCGGCAGGACCGACAGCCGGGCGGCCCGGCCGAAGCCGCGCACCACGGGCCGGACCCGGGCCTCGGTGCCGAGCACCAGCCGTTCGACGAGCCGGCCGCCGATGAACCCGCTCGCGCCGGTGACGGCCACGGTGCGGCCGGCCAGCGCGGGCAGGGCGCCGGACCCGGCCTCGGCCTCCCGGCCCCGGGTCGTCCACGGCTGCGCGGACCGCTGGTGGGCGGGGCCGCCGTAGCACTCCTGGATCAGCTCGACCACCCGTACGCCGTCCTGCGCGGTGGAGTGGACGGCGGCCGCTCCGCGCACGGCCGCCGCGAAGTTGGCGAGCTGCTCGCTGAACAGCAGTTCCCACTCGTCCTGCGCCGGGGCCTGGGCCGGCACGTCCCCGCGGTGCAGCTCCACGCCGTCGGCGGTGACCAGGGTGCACTCTCCGGCCGGGAAGTCGGTGCCGATCGTCACCGTCGCACGGGTACCGGTGACCGTGCAGCTGATGCCGAGGTCGCGCAGCCGGCTGAAGTCGCAGGTCACGTCGGTGGTGCCGAACCGCAGCCGGACGTGGGCGTCCGTCTCCACCCCGCCCAGCGAGTTGTCCTCGGCGCCGACCACCTCCACGTCGGGGCCCAGCCACCACAGCAGGGTGTCGAAGACGTGCGAGGCGGTGTCGGTGAGGACGCCGCCGCCCGCGAGGCGCCGGTCGAACATCGACCAGGAGACCGGTTCGTGGGCGTACGGGTGCCCCTCGGACCAGTCGACCCGTACGACCTCGCCGAGGTCGCCGGCGTCGATGAGCCGCTTGATCCAGGCGTAGGCGGGGAAGAGCCGGCGCGGGTGGGCCATGGCCAGGACCGGCGCGCCCTCGGCCTCGGCGGTCCGCGCCAGCCGGCGGGCGTCCTCGACCGAGGTGGTCATGGGCTTCTCCAGCAGGACGTGCTTGCCCGCCGCCAGCAGCGCCTCGACGATCGGCGCGTGCAGGGTGTGCGGGGCCACCACGACGGCGGCGTCGAACGCGTCGGCGGCCAGGGCCGGGTCGGTGGCGAGCACCACCTGCTCGGCGGCGGTGCCGCCCAGCTCCCGGTAGAGGGCGAGCGCGGCCTCGGCCTGCCGCGGGTCACGGTCGATCAGCGCGGTGAGCTGCACGTCGCCCTTGAGCGGGGGCAGCGCGGGCAGGTGGCAGCCGCGGGCGGCGGCGCCGCACCCGACGATCGCGAGGCGTACGGGAGTCATGGTCGTCTCCAGGGGTGTACGGAACGGGGGAAGGGGGCTTTCAGAGGGCGGGGTGGTGGACCCACACGTTGGGCTCGGCGTAGGTGCCGTGGCCGTCCTCGGCGACCTGCAGCGGCACCAGCCCGCCGGGCAGCGGGTACGCGCCCGGGCCCGGCAGCGGCCGGCCGAGGAACTCCTCCCAGCGCGGGACCGGCTGACGGATCACCAGCGAGCGTTCGGCGATGCCGAGCCGGCTCGCGCCGAGCTCCAGGTGGGTCCGCAGCCAGGGGTCGAAGCAGCGCCCGTCGGGCAGCCGCCAGGCGGCGTAGTCGGCGAGGGGGATCAGCGGGTAGTGCGGCTTGCGGGTGGGCCGGACCGGGATGACCACGCCCCGGGGGGCGTGCTCGGCGGCCCGCCGGCGCACCTCGGTGAGCAGTCGTTCGGCGTGCCCGGCCGCCCGGTGCGCGCGGTCCACGGACACCGACAGCATGCACACGGCGTCGGTCCGGTCCGGCGGGCCGTGGTCGACGGCCTCCACCAGCACCTCGTCGCTGCCTCCCGGCAGGGAGGCGGGGCTGCCGTCCCAGCGGACCGGCAGCCCGTTGGCCGCCGCCACCAGTTGCCCGTCGCCGTCCACCAGGCACAGCTGGTGGGCGGGGTAGCGGTCGTACATGCCGTGCCAGCGCCAGTTGCCCGGGGATTCCCAGCTCATGAACTCCGGCATGTTGGCGCCGATCAGGGCGTCGACGGCGGGCAGCAGCTCCGGGTCCCGGGACAGGTCGGTCAGGGTGGTGGGGGTCACCGGCGCGTCAGCCCAGCAGCCGGGTCCGGGCGGTGGCCCGCATCTCGCGCGAGCGCCGCAGGTCCGAGGTCACGCACACCCGCTTCAGCCAGCGGTCGGTGCCGTCGTAGCGGGCCCGGAACGGCAGCCGGCCGTGCACCGCCCGGTGGTTGTCGATGAACAGCACGTCCCCCTGGTCCGCCACGACCTCGCGCATCGCGGCGTCCACCACCTTGAACAGTGCGTCGTAGGCGCGGCGGGCGTCGGTGTCGTCCTCCGGGACGGAGGTGAAGTACGGGTCGAGACGCATGTACGGGTCGACGCGCGAGCCGTACAGCAGCGGGCCGAGCGGCCGTTCGTCGATCATCCGCTGGATGGTGGCGAAGCGGGCCGCCTCCTCCTCGGAGGCGATGGTGTTGTTCTTCGGCAGGTGCGACTCGTCGGGCGCGATGTAGAAGCGCGGCTCGAAGAGGACGTCGATGTCGTCGGCGGACAGCGAGGACAGGTCGAGCTCGCCGACCGTCGTCGGGACGTGGTCCGGGTTGCGCAGCGCACCGAGGATCAGGTAGTCGCTGCGGTAGGGGTGGAAGGCGTCCTCGGTGTGCCAGGTGAGCAGCTCCTTGCTGCCCATGCCGAGCTGGTCGTTCTCGTGCGCCCGGATCGGGAAGATGTCGTGCACGAGGTGCCCGTCCTGCTGGGTGGCCCAGCCGAACGGCTCGCCGAGCAGCGCCGAGTAGAGCATCAGCAGGAGCTCCTCGGGGAACTCCGGGCCGGGCCGCAGGCGGCCGCGCCAGTGGTCGGGGGTGGGGCCTATGCGCTGCTGGTCGAAGTCGTGGCCGCTGATCACGGCGTGGCCGTGGCGGTCGGCCAGTTGGAACTCGCGCAGGAAGCGCTGCACGCCCTCCGGCAGGCCCGCGGCCAGCCGGGGCAGGTCGTGGAGCAGCCCGGGGTCGCCGAAGGACGGGTAGGCGGAGGCCAGTTCGAGGCACAGGTCCGCTGTGGCGGAGGCCTCGTCGGGCGTCAGGGTGTAACCGTGTGTGGACTGGTCGGTGAGGTTCGACATGCCAACTCTCGCTGAGTGGTCGGGGATGGTTGCTGCTGCCCGCGGCCGGCCGGAGCCGGGCCGGGGCCCTCGGGTGGTGCGGTGGCGTGCAGGTGGTCCGCGGGGTGCGGGCCCGCCGGTTCAGCGCCCGGCCGGCATTCCGCCGGAGGACGGGGCGGCCGTGAGCGCCGCGGCGAGCAGCCGGGGCGTGGGCGAGGCGAAGAGCGCGCTCGCGCGGAGTCCGGCGGCGCCGGAGTGGGACTCGCGCAGCCGCGCGAGCAGGCGCATGGCGAGCAGGGACTGGCCGCCGTGGTCGAAGAAGTTGTCGTCGGGGCCCAGGCTCGGGTCGCCCAGGACCTCGCGGAAGAGGCCCAGCGTGGTGCCCAGCGGCTCGCCGGGACCGGCCCCGTCCGGACCGTGCGCCCCGGCGCCGGGACCCTGGAGGGACGGGGCCTTCGCCAGGGCCTGTGCCGGGGCGGGCGGGGCGGTCGCGGTGCCGGTCGCCCAGGCGGCCAGCAGCCTCTTGTCGATCTTGCCGTGCGGGTTCTTCGGCAGGACGGCCACCCGGTGGAGCACCCGCGGCACCGCCCAGTCCGGCAGCTGCGCCTCCAGCGGCGCGACCAGCGCGTCCCGGTCCGCGCCCGTGAGCCGTACGGCCTCCCCCGGCAGCGGCGCCGCCGCCGGATCGGCGGGCACGGTGAACGCCCACAGGACCGTGCCGGTCGCGGGGTCGGGGAAGACCACGGCCTGGCCCACGCCGGCCGCCTCGCACAGGGCGCGCTCCACCCGGGCGGGCTCCAGCCGGTGCCCGCGGATCTTGATCTGGTCGTCGGCCCGGCCGAGGAAGACCAGCTGCCCGTCGGCGTCGACGCGGCCGAGGTCGCCCGTCACGTACGCGCGGGCGCCGGGTGCGGTGGCGTACGGGTCGGGGACGAAGCGCCGGGCGGTGGCCGCGTCGTCGTCGAGGAAGCCGCGGGCCAGCAGCGGGCCCCCGATGTGGATCTCCCCGGTCTCGCCGTCGGGCACCGGCCGGCCGTCGCGGCGGACCGTGATCTCCACGTCCCGCAGCGGGGTGCCGAGCGGCACCTCGTCGGCGTTGGCCGGGAGCCGTCCGGTGTAGAAGGTGGAGCTGACCGTGCACTCGGTGAGGCCGTACACGTGGGCGAGGGCGGCGGGCTGCCGGTCCTGCCACTCCCGGTAGGGCCGCGGGTCCATCCGTTCGCCGCCGACCACCACGGTGCGCAGGGCCTGCGGGGTGGTCGCCGCGGCGGTCTCCAGCCAGCGGGCGTACTCCAGCCAGTACTGGGTGGACAGTTCCACCACGGTGGTCCGGCTGCGGGCCATGGCGACGTGGAGCTCCTCGGCGTCCAGGGCGCGGGTGTCCTCCCGGCACACCACCGCCGCACCGGCCGCGAAGGCGGGGAACACCTCCTCGATCAGTACGTCGAAGCCCAGCGAGGCCACCTGGAGCCAGCGGTCGTCCGGGGTCAGCGCGAGCCGCTCGGCGACGGCGGTCGCGAACCGGCCCAGGGCGTCCCGCTCGACGACCGTGCCCTTGGGCTGTCCGGTGGAGCCGGAGGTGAACAGCACGTAGGCCACGTCGGACCCGGCGGCCGCCGGCCGGCGCCGCGTCCCGGCCGCGCCGTCGGGCGCCGTGCCGTCGGGCGCCACGCCGTCGGGCACCGCGCCGGGCGCCGGCACCGGTACGTACGCGGTCTCCGGCGCGTGGTCGCCGTCGCCCAGCCAGACGGCGGCAGCGGTGCGGCGGACCAGCGCCGCGCGGGCCGCGGCCGGGAGCCGGTCGTCCAGGACGGTGAAGCCCGCTCCGGCCTTGAGCGCCGCCAGCATCCCGAGCACCGTACGGGCGGGATCGGCGAACGCCAGGCCCACCAGCCGCCCGGGGGCGGCACCGCGCTCGACGAGCGAGTCGGCCCAGGCGTCGGTCAGCCGGTCCGCCTCGCCGTACGCCAGCACCCGGTGCGGGGTCACCAGGGCCGGCCGGGCGGGATGGGCGCGCACCGACCGCTCCCACAGGTCGAGCACGTCGAGCCCGTGGCCGCTCCCGGTCGCGGCGGTCACCGGCCCGGCCCGCGGGTGCGCAGGAAGGCCGACAGGCCGTCCAGGCCCGCCCGGAAGGCCGCTTCCGGGCCGCCGAAGCCCAGCCGGGCGCCGTGCGGAGCCCCGAAGGCCGTGCCCGGGACCAGCAGGGTGCGGTGCCGGTCCAGCAGCTCCAGGCAGAACCGTTCCACCGCCTCGGGGCCGGCGCCGGCCCGCTCCAGCTCGCGGAAGACCGGCAGCGCGCACACCCCGCCCTCCGGCGGGGTCCACCGGACCAGCCCGAGCGCCTCGTGCTCGGCCATCCACTCCGTCAGGTGCGCCAGGTTGCGCCGTGCCCCGGCCGCCCGTGCCCCGATCAGCACGTCGGCGTTGCGCATCGCCCGCTCGGCGATCAGCTCGACCAGCGGCGACAGGAACAGGGTGGTCCGGTCGCGCAGCGGGAAGGTGGCGGTCAGCAGGGGCTTGGGCGCGACGGCCCAGCCCACGCGCAGCCCGGGCAGGCCGAACGTCTTGGAGAAGGTGCCGTAGGAGACGGTGTCGCCGCCGTCCGCGCCGGGATCGGGCAGTACCTCCCAGCGGTGGGCGATCTCGGCGGTGGCCGCGTCCCAGACGAGCGTGGCGCCGGTGACGGCGGTGCGCTCCGTGAGGGCCTTCAGGCCGTGCGGGGAGAGGGAGACCCCGGTGGGGTTGTGCGGGAAGTTGACGATGACGGCCGCGGTGCCAGGGGTGACCAGGGCGGTCAGCACCTCCGGGTCGATCTCGCCGTCGCGGACCGCCGTCGCCGGCAGGGTGACGACCTCGCATCCCGCCGCCCGCGGATAGTGGCCGAGCGAGTGGTAGATGCCCTCCTGGACGACGACCCGGTCGCCGGGGTGCAGCAGCGTGCTCAGGGTCAGCGCGATGGCCTCGCTGGAGCCGTGCGTGACCAGCACCCGGTCGGCGTCGCCGCCGGCGTACCGGTCGGCGATGGCCGCGCGGATGCCGGCCCCGCCCTGCGAGACGCTGTCGTCCATGACGATCTCGTCGAGGTCGGCGGTGGAGATCCGGCACAGGTCGCGTATCTCGGCGAAGGTGTACGGGTGGACCCCGCTGGAGCTGATGTCGTGGATGTCCGGGCCGAGGTGCCGGCGGTACCACTCCTCCAGCACCGGAGGTTCTTCATGCCGTGGACGGAGACTGCTCATGGCTGTGCAACTGTCCCTTCTCTACCCCTGACGGGCTTCCCGCCACCAGCGCTGCCCGGAGAGGGGGAGCGTGTCGATGGGGTCGTAGTAGTGGTACGAGCCGCTGTGGGCGTCCGGGGCCGCCGCCTCCAGCGGGGTGAGGTAGCTCTTGCTCCAGTGCGAGACGCCGAGTTCCCGGTCGTAGGCGTCCGCCTGGTCCACCCACCGCTTGCCGGCCATCGGCACGTCGCACACGATGCGCGGAGTGGCGAACCCCGGGAGGTAGCCCATGATCTGACGCTGGATCTGCTGTGCGCTGTGCAGCGGGACCCGCCAGTGCTCGGCGTTCGGGATCATGTCGCACATGTAGAAGTAGTACGGAGTGATGCCGGCGTGGTCGCAGAGCGCGAAGCACAGGTCGAGCAGGTCGTGCGCGCTGTCGTTGACCCCGCGCATCAGCACGCCCTGGTTGCGCACGTCGTGCAGGCCGGCGCCCAGCAGGCCCCAGGCCGCCCGGGCCACGCCGGACGTCACCTGCTGGGCGGCGTTGGCGTGGGTGTGCAGCGCGATGCGCACGCCCCGGGACCGCGCCTTGGCGGCGACGCGTTCCACACCCCGCAGCACCGGGGCGGAGCTCCAGTGCTGCGGCAGTCCGATCAGGCCCTTGCTGGCCAGCCGGATGTCGCGGACCGACTCGATGTCCAGCAGCCCGTCCACGAAGCGCTCCAGCCGCGGCCAGGGCATGTTCGCCAGGTCGCCGCCGGAGACCACCACGTCCCGGATGCCCGGGGTGGCGCGCAGGTGCGCCAGGATCCGATCGGCCCGGTCGGCCGGCTTGAGCTGGAGCCTGTTCTTGGTGACCTGCGGGGTGGAGTTGCCGACCAGGTCCATCCGGGTGCAGTGCCCGCAGTACTGCGGGCAGGTCGACAGCAGCTCCGCCAGCACCTTCGTGGGGTAGCGGTGGGTCAGCCCCTCCACCACCCACATGTCCTGCTCGTGCAGCGAGTCCCGGCTGGCCATCGGGTGCGAGGGCCACACCGGGTGCCGGTCGGAGAGGACCGGCAGCATGTAGCGCCGTACGGGGTCGTCGTAGAAGGCCTTGGTCAGCTCGCCGGGGCGGGCCGCCGAGGCCTCCGCGGCCATCGTGTTGATCATCTGGGGCGGCAGCAGCACCGACATCGTCGCCCGGTGCAACCGGTCCTGCTCCCAGTCCTCGTAGAACTCCTCGTCGAGCAGGTCGCCGACGACGGCGCGCAGTCCCTTCGCGTCCTTGACGCAATGGGCGCGCTGCCACTGCGGATCCGCCCACTCCGCCTCGGTGACCTCGCGCCAGCCCGGGAAGCGTCTCCAGTCGGGTTCCGCGAGCGGACGGCTCCGGTACGCGTAGACGGCTTCGAGAGCCGCTGATTCCGTCTGGCTGCGTGCTGTGTCCACCAACCCGCCACCCAATCCCGTCGGTTTCGGCCGTATCGCCTGACGTCAACCGATCTTGCAGAGCCCCGGCGTTGTACACGAGGTCAGGTTGTACGGGGCGCAGCTGCCGTGCGCCCCTGTACAACCGGCCGACGGGGACGAAGGGTTGTACGAGCCGCCGCAGGAGCCGCTGTACGGGGCTCCGGACGGAAGCGGCCTTGTACAGTCCTCCGTCGGACGGCCGAAGCGGAATGCCCGGAGAACGGGCGGTGGCCCGCCGGTTCGGCAAGGAACCGAAATCGGACGACCCGTGCCGGAAGTGGCCGGAATTCTCGACTGATGATTGATCGATTTGTCAGTGGCATGTACCAATGTCCGAGAGATCCGGTGCTGAGGTATCCGGTCGCCTGAGGGGCCTCCAGCCCGGCGCACCTCCCGGCCGTGCGCCCCGACCAGGTTGTACGGCCCGGATGGACCATGTGCTTCGTTCAACACCATCGATGAGCAGGGGGAGAAGCATGCCCAGGCCAGAGCGGTTACTGGACCCCACGGCGGGACCGTTGGAGCAATTCGCCCACGACCTGCGCCTGCTGCGCAGGCAGGCCGGGAACCCCTCCTACCGGACCATGGCCAAACGCGCCCACTACTCCGTGGCCACCCTCGCCGAAGCGGCCCGCGGGCTGCACAAACCCTCGCTGAAAGTGACCCTCGCCTACGTGGCCGCCTGCGACGGCGACCCCGAGCCGTGGGCCCGCCGCTGGTACCGGCTCAGCAGCGAACTGGAAGGACCCGACGCCCCCGCCCGCGGACAGCCGCGCGCCCCCGGTCTGGTGCCGCCCCAGCCGACCGCCGGCCACCGCCGCCCCGCGGACGAGGGACCCGCCCCCGCCCGGCGGCCGGCCGCGCCCCGCACCCCCGCGGCCCCCGCTCCGCCCGCACCCGGGGCGGGCGCCGGCCGGCGCCGGGTGGCCGCCGGCGCGCTGACGGTCGACGAGCGGGCCGAACTGCGCCGGCTGCGCAGCGAGGTCGAGGAACTGCGGCACGCGAACGCGGTGCTCAAGGCGGCCTCCGCGATCTTCGCCGCGGATCTCCGCACAAACTCCCTGGTCGTGTACAACCCGGCGGACCGCCAAGATCCGTTGGCATGACCGGAACGCCGGGCGGCCTGGGCCCCCGGCGCACCCGGCGGACCCGACGACCGACCCTTGGGGACTGACCATGCGTGTGCTCGGAGTCAACGGCTGGCCCGGCGCCAGCCACGACGGTGCTGCCTGCCTCGTCGTGGACGGCGAAGTCATCGCCCTGGCCGAGGAGGAACGCTTCACCCGCAACAAGCACGCCTACGGCGAGGCGCCCTTGAACGCCGCTGCCCACTGCCTCGCGGAGGGCGGTCTCACCCTGGACGACATCGACGTCGTCGCCCACGGGTGGGACCTGCCCACGCTCTTCGCGGACCGCGGCCTGGACTGGTTCGACAGCGACGCCGACGCCCTCGAACACCTCCTGCCCAAGGCCCTCTTCCCGCGCGCCCGCGACCCCCGGCTCACTTTCGTCGACCACCACGTCGCCCACGCCGCCAGCGCCTACCTCCTCTCGGGGCGCGACCGGGGCGCCGTCCTCGTCCTGGACGGCCAGGGCGAGAACGCGAGCACCACCCTCGCCGTCGGCATCGACGGCCGGATCAAGACCCTGCGCTCCCACACCCCCGGCTGGTCCCTCGGCTACTTCTACGCCGCCGTCTGCGCCTACGCCGGCCTCGGCGCCGACAACGCGGGCAAGATGATGGGCCTGGCCTCCTACGGCACCCCCGGCGACCTCACCTTCGGCGGCGCCCTCGGCTTCACCGACGAGGACTACACCGTCGGCGTCGTCCCGCCCGACCTGCGCTCGACCGGCAGCACCGACGAGGAGACGGCCACCATCCGGTACTGGCTGGAGCACCTGGAGAAGACCCTCCGGGACGCCCCCAACCACACCGTGCGCCACTTCGACCCGCACTACGGCCGGTACACCAAGACCACCGACCGGGACCCGTTCGAGTACCGGGACCTCGCCGCCACCGCGCAGGCCGCGCTGGAGCGGGCCGTGACGGGCCTGGTCCGCGGCCTGCTGCGGGAGACCGGCGAGACCACCCTGATGATCGCCGGCGGGGTCGGCTTCAACGCCACCCTCAACGGCAAGCTCATGCGGATGCCCGAGGTCCGGGACCTCTTCGTCCAGCCGATCGCGGGCGACGCGGGCGTCTCGCTGGGCGCGGCGGTCTGGGTCGCCGCCGAGGAGGGCGACCGGATCCTGCCCATGACCGGCTCGGTCGCCTGGGGCCCGCAGTGGTCCGCCGGGGAGATCCGCGAGGTCCTGGAGGCCACCGGCACCGCGTACAGCGAGCCCGCAGACATCGCCGCGGCCACCGCCGGCGTCCTCGCCTCCGGCGGGGTCGCCGGATGGTTCCAGGGCCGCGCCGAGGGCGGCCCCCGCGCCCTGGGCCACCGCAGCCTCGTCGCCGTGCCCAGCCCCGAGTCCACGCGGGACCGGGTCAACATCCGCATCAAGGACCGCGAGGCGTGGCGCCCGTTCGCCCCCAGCATGCAGGAGGAGGTCGCCGAGTCCCTGATCGGCACCGCCACCCCGCTGCCGTACATGATCGTCACCACTCCGGTGACCGAGGCCGGCGCCGCGGCCATGCCGGCCGTGGTCCACAGCGACCTCACCACGCGTCCGCAGACCGTCTCCGCCGCCGTCGACCCGCTCTACCACCGCCTCATCGGCGAGGTCGGCGGCCACACCGGGACCGCCGTCGTCATGAACACCTCCTTCAACGGCCGTGACGAACCCGTCGTGTGCACGCCCCGGGACGCCCTCGCCACCTTCCACCGGCTGCCGCTGGACGCCCTCGCCCTCGGCCCGTTCCTCGTGCGCCGCCCCGCCGGAGCCCTCGGGGAGGCCGGCGCGTGACCGCCCCGGCACGCCAGGACGCTCCCCCCGCCGGGACGGACGCCGCGCCGCCCGTCCCGGCCGGGCCCGCCGCCGAGGAGATCCGCGCCCGCCTCACCGGCTGGCTCGCCGAGGCGGTCCTGACCCCCGACACCGACCTCACCGCCCCGCTGCGCGACCTCGGCGTGGACTCCATCGACCTGATCCGCACCGCCCGCCGCATCGAGACCTCGTACGGGGTGCGGGTGCAGCTGCGCGAGCTGTTCGCGCCCGGACTGACGGCGGCCGCCCTGGCCGTGCTGGTCGCCGAGCGGGCCGCCCGCCGCGGCGGCGCCGAGGCCGACCCGCCCGGCACCCCCCACGACCCGGTCGTCCTCACCCCCTCCCAGGAACAGGCCTGGGAGGAGCAGACGGGCGAACGCGGCCAGTGGAACCAGGCCATGCTCTTCACCACCCGGCCGGACATCGACCCGGACCTGTTCGCCGAGACCGTGCGGCGGCTGGTCGCCGGCCACGCCTCGCTCCGCCTCGCCGTCGAGGAGCGCCCCGCCCGGCGGCCCCGGCAGCGGACGGCGGCCCTGGCGACCGACGGGCCGCCCGCCGACGCCCTGGGCCCGGTGCTCGACACCGTGGAGATATCCGAACTCGCCGACGCCGACCTGTCGGCGGCCGTCACCCTCCGGTGCGAGCTGGAGCAGCGCTCCCTGGACCCGCGGGCGGGGCGCGTGGCCCGCTTCGTCCGCTTCGACGCCGGCCCCTCCCGGCCCGGCCGGCTGCTGATCGTCTTCCACCAGCTCGCGATCGACATGCTGTCGTGGTCGGTGGTGCTGGCCGACCTGGAGGAGACCTACACGGCGCTGGAGGCCGGCCGGGACGACGCCTGGCCGGCCGAGGGCACCTCGTACCCCGAGTGGGCCGGGGCCCTGGCCGCCCACGCCCGCACCCCCGAGGCGGAGGCCGAGGCGGAGTGGTGGACCCAGGTGGCCCGCACCCCCGCCACGCTGCCGCCGGACCTGCCCGCGGCCGGGGAGGGGGCGCAGGCACCGGCCGACCCGCGGGCCGGGAACACCGCGGCCACCGCCGCCACGCACCTGGAGGAGTTCCCGCGGGACCTCACCGCCCGCCTCCACGCCGCCGCCCGGGCCCACCGGGCCCACCCCGGCGACCTCGTGCTGCACGCCCTCGGGGAGGCCCTCGGCGAGCGGCTCGGGGAGCCGGCCGTACGCGTGGACCTCCTGCGCCACGGCCGCGAGGAGACCGTCGGGGACTCCCATCTGTCCCGCACCACCGGCTGGTTCACCTCCACCGTCCCGGTCCGCCTCGACCTGGCTCCCGGAACCCCGGCCGAACGCCTGGCCCGGACCGTGGGCCACCTCGCGGCCCTCCCCGGCGGCGGGGTCGGCCACGGAGCGCTCGCCCGGCACGGCCGGCCCCGGACCGCCGCCGTCCTGCGGGCCGCCCCGCCCAGCGACGTCTCGTTCGACTACGAGGGCGACGACGTCGACTCCCTGCCGCTGGGCACCCTGCTGACGGAGGTGGCCCCGGAACCGGTGGGCGACATCACCGCGCCCCACTGGACCCGCCCGCACGCGGTGGAGGTGATCGCCACCACCGACGACGGGACGCTGCGCGTCGAGTGGTGGTACTCCACCGCCCTGCACCGGGCGGCGACCGTCAGCGCCCTCGCCGCCCGCCACCGGGCCCTGCTCACCGACCTCCTCACCGCACTGTCGCCCCCCGCCCCCGAGGCACCCACCCGCTGAACGCCCCACGGACGGACCGGAACCCCCTGCCATGACCCTGCCCAGCGTGCTCGACCCCTTCTTCGCCCTCGCCCGCTCGGACCCCGACCGGCCCGCGGTCGTCGACCACGGAGTGACCGTCGGCTACGGCCAACTGGCCGGCTGGGCAGGGGCCGTGGCCGATCTGGTCGCCACCCGCGGCCCGGCCGGCGAACAGCCGCCGGTGGCCGTCCAGGTCCACCACGCCGCCCGCGACATCGCGGCCGTCCTCGGCGTCCTCGCCGCCGGCCGCGCCTACGTGCCCGTCGCCGACGGCCCCGCCGGCCACGCCGACGCGGCCCTGCGCCGGCTGGGCTGCCGGGAGCTGGTCGCCACCGCCGGCCCGGGGGCGCTGCCCGCCGTCGACCGGGTGCTGCGGCCCAACTGGGGCCGCACGCAGGCCCCGCTCCGCGAGGCCGGGGAACCGGTACGGGCCGAGGACCCCGCGTACGTGCTGTTCACCTCGGGATCCACCGGCGCCCCCAAGGCGGCCGCGGTCCCGCACGGCGCGCTCCACGCCGTACTGCCCCCGCTGCGGCGCCAGTACGGCGTCGGGCCCGGCACGGTCTCCCTCAACTTCCACCGCATGGACGGTGACACCAGCCTGGAGGAGGTCCTGCCGGTCCTGCTGGCCGGAGGGCTCGTCGTCCTCGACGAGGACAGCGAGGCCGACCTCGACCGGGTCCTGACCGACCACGAGATCACCCTGGTCAACCTGCCCGTCGACTACTGGCACCTCTGGACGGGCCACCTGCTGGACTCCGGGCGGACCGTGCCGGCCTCGGTCGGCACCGTCGTGATCGGCGGCGAGGCCGTCCGCCCGGACATGCTGGAGCGCTGGCGGCGGCTCCGCGCCGACGACGTCGTCCTGCTCAACACGTACGGGTCCACCGAGACCGCGCTCGTCACCCACAGCGCGGTCCTCGCCGGGCCGGGCGCACCCGCCTCCTTCCCCGACGGGATACCGATCGGCCGACCGCTGCCCTCCGTACGGCAGGCGCTCGTGCCCCGCCCGGACGCACCGTACGGGCCGGCCGAACTCCTCCTGGCCGGGCCCCAGCTGGCGCTCGGCTACGTGGACGACCCGGAGCGGACCGCCGACCGGTTCCCGGCCGGCGACCCCGCGGTCGGCACCGGACGCTGGTACCGCACCGGGGACCTCGTCACGGAGACCGACGACGGCTCGCTCCTCTTCCACGGCCGGATCGACCACCAGGTCAAGATCCGCGGCCACCGGGTGGACCTGCTCGACGTGGAGGGGGCGCTGGGCCGGCTCCCCGGCGTCACGGCCGTCGCCGCGGCCGGCCACCGCAAGGGCGAGCACACGGCGCTGGTCGCGTTCGTCGTCCTCCCCGGACCGGCCGGACCGGCCGGCGGCGGGGACGGCACGGCGGAGCTGCGCGAGCGGCTGCGGGAGGCCGTGCCCGCCCCCCTGGTCCCCGACCGGATCATCGCCGTGCCCGAACTGGTGCACACCCGCACCGGCAAGGTCGACCGCGCGGGCACCCTGGACCGGTACCTGTGAGCAACCGACTCTTCGACGCCTCCGTCGCCCCCGCCGCCGTCCCCGAGGCGGACTCCCGCGGCCCCTGGGCCTACCTGTGGTGGCTGGTCCGCATCCGGCCCTGGCCGCTCGTGCTCGCCGCCGCGCTCGGCGTGCTCTGGATGATCCCCCTCGCGCTGGTCCCGCTGGTCATCGGCCGGGCCATCGACGCGGCCGGGCAGGACACGGGGCAGACCGGCCTGTACCTGTGGTCGCTCCTCGCCCTCGGTCTCGGCGTCCTCCAGGCCCTGGCCGGCGCCGGCCTGATCCAGGCCGCCGTCGGGGCCGAGGCCCACGCCCTGTCCACCACGCACCGGGTGCTGATGCGTCAGGTGGTCCGCCTCGGCGCGGCCCTGCGCGGCAAGGCCCGCTCCGGGGACGTCGCGGCCTCCGCCGCCGCCGACGTGGAGAGCATCGGCAACTCCTTCGAGGTCATCGGCCGCACCGTCGGCGCCGTCGTCGCCGCCGTCCTCGTGGCCGTGGCGCTCACCGTCACCTCGCCCGTCCTCGGACTGGCCGTGCTCGTCGGCGTCCCCGCCGCGGTGCTCAGCATCGGCCCGCTCCTGCGGCCCCTGCAGGAACGCGACGAGGCCCAGCGCGAGCTGATGGGCGTCGCCACCTCCCAGGCCGGCGACATCGTCGCCGGCCTGCGCATCCTGCGGGGCATCGGCGGCGAGGCGGCCTTCGCCGCCCGCTTCCGCCGCACCAGCCAGCAGGTCCGCCGGGCCGGCGAGTCCGCCGGCCGCATGGAGGCCTGGCTGCAGGCCGCCGGGGTCTTCCTGCCGGGGCTGGTTACCGTCGGGATCGTCTGGCTCGGCGCCCGGCTCGCCCTGAACGGCACCATCACCGCGGGTGAACTCGTCGCGTTCTACGGTGCCTCCGCCTTCCTCACCCTGCCCGTGAGCACGGCCACCGAGGCCGCCGAGACCCTCAGCCTCGCCAAGGTGGCCGCCGGCCGGGTCTGCACCCTGCTGCGCCTGACCCCCGACACCGTCCGGCCCGAGCACCCCCAACCGCTGCCCGCCGGGGCCCTCGCCCTGACCGACCCCGGCCTCGGCATCACCGCCGAGGCCGGCCGGCTCACCGTGCTCACCGGCCCGGCCGACCGCATGGCCGACCTCGCCGACCGGCTCGCCCGCCCCGGGCCCGCCGGGCCCGCACCCGTCCTGCTGGGCGGCGTTCCGCTGGACCGGGTGGACCCCGCGGAACTGTCCGCACGGCTGCTGCGCTCCGGACCGGCCGACACCCTCTTCAGCGGCACCGTGCGCGAGGAACTGAGCGCCGGTTCCGCCCGGTCCCGGGAGGCGCTGGCCCGGGCCCTGTACGCCGCCGACGCCTCCGACGTCGTCGCGGCCCTGCCCGGCGGACCGGACGCGTGGCTGGACGAGGGCGGCCGCGCCCTGTCCGGCGGCCAGCGCCAGCGCCTCGTCCTCGCCCGCGCCCTGCTCGCCGCCCCCGACGTCCTCGTCCTGGAGGACCCCACCGCTTCCGTCGACGCCCACACCGAGGCCCGCATCGTCGACCGGGTCGCCGCGCTGCGCGCCGGACGCACCACCGTGGTGCTCACCGACAGCCCCCTCTGGCGCGGCGCCGCCGACCGCACGGTCCGCCTCGCCGCGGACCCGGACGCCGCCCCCGGCGGCCCCGGCGGCCCCGACCGCTCCGCAGGAGTGCCCTCATGACCACCACCCCCGCCTCCACCCGGGCCCCCTCCACGGGCGCCGGCACCTCCGCGGACCCCGGTCCCGCCGGTTCGTCCGCCGCCGGCCGCCTGCCCCTCGCCGACCGGGCCGAGGTCCGCGCCTGGACCGGCGCGTTCGTCCGTACCGAGGCCCGCCGACTGGCCCTCACCTTCGGGCTGTTCGCCGCCGCCCTGGTGGCCGGGCTGACCGGCCCGCGGCTGCTGGGCCACCTGGTCGAGTCCATCAAGAACGGCACCACCGCCGGCCGGGTCGACGTCCTCGCCCTGGCCTTCGTCGCCATCCTCGTCGCCCACGCCCTCCTCGCCCGCGCCGCCCGCACCCAGGCCACCCTGCTCGGCGAACGCGTCCTGGCCCGCACCCGCGAGGACTTCGTCCGCCGCGTCCTCGGGCTGCCCCTGTCCGAGGTGGAGGCCGTCGGCACCGGCGACCTGCTCAGCCGGGCCACCAACGACGCCGACCGGCTGAACGAGAGCATCCGCCAGGCCGTCCCGCGCATCGCGCTGGCCGCCGTCACCCTGGTGTTCACGTTCGCGGCGATCCTGCTCACCTCACCGCTGCTCGCCCTCGGCCTGCTGGCGGGCGTGCCCTTCGCCGCCCTGTCCACGTGGTGGTACCGGCCGCGCGCCACCCGCGCGTACGAGCGGCTGCTCGCGCAGGAGGCCGACGTGCTGGCCGTCACCCACGAGAGCACCCGCGGCGCCGCCACCGTCGAGGCACTCGGGCTCGGCCCCCGGCAGGCCGGACGCCACGGTGCGGCCGTCGACAGCGTGGTCCGCACCCGGCAGCGCACCACCTGGCTGCAGACCATCTGGTTCCCCAGCCTGGACCTGGCCACGATGGTCCCGATGGCGCTCACCCTCCTGATCGGAGGGCTGGCCTACCAGCGCGGCGAGGTCGGGCTGGCGGAACTGACCGCCGTCGTCCTCTACGTCCAGGCCCTCGGCGAACCCCTCAACGACCTGCTGACCTGGACCGACGAACTCCAGATCGGGAACGCCGCGCTGCGGCGCATCCTCGGTGTCGAACGGCTGCCCAAGGAGGAGCCGCGTCCGCCCGCCGTGCTGGACGGGCACGCCCTGCGCCTGGAGGGCGTCGGCTTCGGCTACGGTCCCGGCCGCGAGGTCCTCAGCGGCATCGACCTGTCCATCGCCCCCGGCGAGAAGCTGGTGGTCGTCGGCGCCTCGGGGGCGGGCAAGTCCACCCTCGGCAAGCTGCTCGCCGGGGTGCACCACGCCACCCGGGGGACCGTCAGCATCGGCGGCGCCGACGTGGCCCGGCTGCCGGTGGGCCAGTTGCGGCGGGAGGTCGTCCTGGTCACCCAGGAGCAGCACGTGTTCTCGGGCACGCTGCGGGACAACCTGACCCTGGCCGCCCAGGAGCCGGAGGCCGCCGGGGCCGCCGAGGGGGCCACGGCCGCCCGCCTGTGGGAGGCGCTGGAGACGGTCCTCCTCGCGGACTGGGCCCGCTCCCTGCCCGACGGCCTGGACAGCGAGATCGGCCCGGGCGCCGCCCCGGTCTCCCCCTCCCACGCCCAGCAACTGGCCCTGGCCCGCCTGCTGCTGTCCGACCCGCACGCCCTGGTCCTGGACGAGGCCACCGCCCTGCTGGACTCGACCGCGTCACGCCGCGTCGAACGCTCCCTGGCCGCCCTGATCGAGGGCCGCACGGTCATCTCGATCGTGCACCGCCTCGACTCCGTGCACGACGCCGACCGCATCGCGGTGATGGAGGCCGGCCGGATCGTCGAACTCGGCAGCCACACCGAACTCCTGTCGGCGGACGGGGCCTACGCGGCCCTGTGGCACTCCTGGTCCGGGGCCGGGACGGGGAGGGCGCGTCCACCCCGGACCCGCGAGGCGACGTGACCGACGTCACGGGGCGGTACATTTACCGCTGCCCGTCACAGGGGTGACGGGACAAGCGGAAGGAACGGGCGTGCAGGTTTCGATGCTCAGCCTCTGGGGCGCCGGGGCGTTCGGCGCGGTCATCGGCTGGATCTCCTACCGAACGCTGCGGCGGGCCGCCAACGCACCCAGGATCACCGACCTGATCACGGTCATCGCCGCGCTGGGCGGGGGCGCGGTGATCAACACGCAGTTCGCGGAGCCGGATCTGTTCGCCTGCTACGGCATCGGGCTGTTCGCGGGCTTCTTCGGCTACTTCGCCGTCGGCCTCCTGGTCGACCGGTCCGAGCGGAACGCCCTGGCCAAGCGGGAGGCGGCGGTGGCGCAGGTCCCCGCGCAGCCCGCGGAACCGGCGCCCGGCCGGCCGGAGGAGCGAGCCGTGATCGGGCCGCAGAGCTCGGGCTGGATGGGCAACCCGATGCCGTCCGGCGGCACGCCCCGCCGGACGACCGGCCAGGTCACTCAGCGCAGCCGGAGCGCGGAGGAGCAGTAGGCGGTGTAGGCCAGCCCCAGGACGTTGCCCTTCCGCAGCAGTTCCATCCGCACCCGGTGCAGGGCAGATCCGACTTCGTCGCCGGCGACGAGGAGCTCCCAGAACCGTTCGGCGAAGTCCCCGGCAAGACCCTGCTGCACCGTGATCTCCGTGCCGACGACACCGGCGGCGTGCAGGCCGGTGAAGACGGTGACGAAGGGCAGCCAGGTCCGGGCATCGTGGTCGGCCGTGTGACAGCCGTTGAGGAAGACCAGCGGAGAGAGGTCTTCCCAGCCCGCCCATCGCGCGTCCTCCCCCCAGGCGGTCAGGTCCTGGGGGAGGATCCGGTCGTCGTGGCCGATCTCCAGTACCGTCGGAGTGGAGTCCTCGGTACCGGGACGGGCCGGGAGCCCGTGGCCGTAGAAATAGAAGCAGTCACCGGGTGTGTTCATCAGGGCATCACGAAGGGTGTCCCTCCGGTCGCAGACCAGCACGTCGGCGAAGTGCTCGCTCAGGACCGACAGATGACGATGGGTCAGTTCGTACGCGAGCCGGTTGCTGCGCGCCACGGTGAGCGAGGGCGCGGCTCCCCCGCGACCGGCCCGCAGCCGGATCCGGCGGCCCGGCGGAGCGGACGGCGGCTGCTCGATGATGTGCCGGTAGCCCCAGAAACCGTACGGGCACAGCGTGTTGAGGCCGTGCTCGGCCTCCCCCGGGCAACAGCGGGCGGAAGCGTCCCGCTCCACCTGCTCCCAGCCCCCGGCGCACGGGTCGAGCGGCCCGCTGCTCTCCACGGGGATGTCGTACAGCAGGGCCCAGGGGAAGACGAGGTCCTGCATCTCGGTGCGGCAGACCTGGATCTCGGCCGGTTCGCGCAGTACGCGCCCCAGGGCCGCCCGGTCCGACTTGCTGCGGGCGATCATCTGGTAGAACGTCCAGCCGCGCCGTGCGAGCCTCGTCATGTCCTGGAGCAGCTCGGGGAACGGTTTGCCGTTGTCCTCGTCAAGCAGGTTCGCCAGCCATTCGTCCTCGCCCTTCCCACGCAGCTCCGCGTGACAGGCGAAGAGGTCGGCCCGCGCCTGTTCGAGTACGGCGACCACCTGGTGCTCGCTGAGCCAGAACGTGGCAACCGGGCCGTCCCCCGCGGCGACGTCGATCGTCATCGCCCCGTCCTGGCGGCCCACGCGCACCGCCGCGGCACGCGGCGGCAGGTCGGTCAGGGCGGCGAAACCGGAGGTCAGCGTGTAGTCGACCACCGCCGTCGTCGCCCCGCCGGGGCCCTCCGCGGCGGCGATCGCCGTGGTGAGGCTCACCGACTGCAGCTGGTTGCCGCGGTACGAGACGAACATCCGCAGCCGAGCGGGCCCGGGCTCTTCCGGGGCGACGAAGGGCACGTGGACGTACCGGCCCCGGTGCTCCTCCTCACAGGTGTGCCGGCCTCCGGGCACGCACGGGCAGACCCAGGCGGGGCCCCTGCGCGGCAGGAAGAGCCAGTGCCGTTCGGCGGAGAAGGCGAGGTCGTCGCTGACCAGGGTCAGCTGGAGCCAGTCGCCGTTCCCGTCGTCGTCCGTGTGGTCCAGGAGCACGTCGGGCAGCGCCACGGCCTGGCCCGCGAGGAGGCTGTCCTCGGACAACCGCCAGATGTCCAGCCGGAGTTCGTACGTCCTGCCGGAGGCGAGGAGCCGGTCCGCGGGGACGACCCGCCGCGAGAGCGGCCAGACGATCGCGACGTTGAGGAAGCGGTCCTCCGTCTCCGGCACGGGGCCGGCGCCCGGCACGGGCTCGGCGGGCGGGGTCACCCTCGGCTCGGCGCCGATGGGGACGTCGCGCGTCCCTTCCTGTTGCGAGGCGAGGAACCGGTCCCACGCGTCCATGGCTCGCGCGAAGTCATAGAGCACGCCCTCAAGGGCGTCTACGAAGCCCTCCGCGTCGAGATCCGGGTCAACCAGCAGTGCGGCCCAGGCTGCCCGGGCCTCCTCCTCCAGCTCCGGGTCGTCCCACGAGGCGGAGGCCCGCAAGGCCCGCAAGGTCGTCTCCTCCTCGCACCGGGGATCCCACGCATACGTCCCCGACTCCCGCATCTCCACGCTCGAACCGCCCCTCGCCTCCGCCTGGTGGTGGCATTCTGGGGCAGACGAGGGAACGGGGGCGACCCATGGACAAGGATCCGGACATCACCATCCGGCTGTCGTGGCAGGGGAGCACCGTCACGGCAGTCGCGTTCGACCGGTGGGGCGGACCCGTCCACGAGGCATCGCCCCCGCAGCGTGTGGGCCAGGCCCTGTTCCAGTCGTGGGCGGAGGGGAACAGGGCCAATGTGCCCCCGAGGCTGTCCGGCATCCTCCTCCCGCCCCCGGTCCGGAAACACATCGCCGACCGCGTCGAGCACCTGGGCTCCCGGTACGTCCGGCTGCGGCTGCGCCTGGACGACGGCCCGTACGCCCTGGGGAGCCTGCGCTGGGAGGCGGTGCGGGTGCCGTCCGCCACCGCGTCGTCCTCCGAGTGGCGCGCCTGGGCCGCCGAGCCCTCGACGCCGCCCGCGGACGGGGGCTGCGAGCTGGGGCGGCATCCCTCGTTCGTGCTCGTCCGCGAGGTGGTCACCGCCGTTCCCCCGCCCGCCTCGACGCCGGTCACCGCCGGGGTGGTGGCCATCGCCGACGCGACCGCGGTCCACGGTCCGATCACGGTCCGCGGTGTGACGCTCCAGGTGCCGGAGCCCCCTCCGGGAGCGTTGCGGGACGCCGACGGCCGAACCGTACGGCGTGCGGTGGACGGCTCCCGCCTCTCACCGCGGGTGGTGGACGCCCCGGCAACGGTGGAGTCGATCGGGCAGGCCCTCGCCGAGGGGGCGCAGGTCTTCTACTTCGGCGGGCACCAGGTGTCCGGCGGGATCGTCGTGGGCGCCGACGCGGGCGGCGCCGCCGAGTGGCTGGACGCGGACGCGCTGGCCGGCCCGCTCCTGGAGGCCGGGGTCACCCTCGCGGTGCTGATGGCCTGTGACGCGGCGGGCCCCGCGGAGAAGACGTTCAGCGGCCCGTCCGCCGCGCAGCAGATCGTCCAAGCCGGCGTGCCCCACGTGGTGGCGTTCCTCGGCAAGCTGAGTCACGGTCAGGCCGCCGGTTTCGCCGGACGCTTCTTCAGCGCGCTGGTGAGGGGCGAGGAGATCGACGGGGCGCTGCGGGAGGGCCGGGAGGCCCTGGAGGGTGCCACGGCCGTGCCGGTGCTGTTCACCCGTCACGACGGCGCCGACCTGGCGGTCGGGCTGCAGCCCACGCTGAGGCCCGAGCGGCTCGTGCCCGTGGCCCATCGCGTGCCCGTCGACGGCGGCGCCCGGACGTCCGGCCCGGACGAGCGGCACCGGGTCCATCTGGACTCCCGGTGGTCCCTGGCGGAGGGGTTCCTCCTCGACGTCCTCGCCGATCCCGCGGCCGACGACCTGCCGTCGCTCATGGCGGACGCGGAACGGACGTTGGCACGAGCCCGCTACCACGCGGGACGCGGCTCCGAGACCCCGCGCGCGTGGTACGCCGCCGACGCGGCGGACGGCCGGCTGCCCCGTACGGAGGGCGAACTGCGGGACTCCGTCTCACCGACGTACCGGCGGGCACCGGCCGACGCCCACCGGGGAGTCGGCCTCGTGCTGCGCTGTCCGGACACCGCGGTCCCGCAGGACGGCTTCCGGGAGGAGCTCGACCGGCTGCACGGGTTCGGCTGGGACATCCGTCGCCTCGTCCTGCAGGTCCACGGGACGGACCCCGCGCGGGTGCGGGAGACCGCGGCGGAGCTGGCACGCGCGCTCGGCCGGGACGAGTACCTGCTGCGCGCTCCGTCGCCCGTGGACGGGGTGGCCGCCGCGCCCCGGCCGCGCCGGCGTCTCCTCTCCGAGCGGGCGGCCGACGACAACGGCCGGGACGCGCGTGAACTGCTCAAGTGGACGCGGGACACGGATGCGGCGGGCCGGTCGGCGCCCCTCCCCGACGTCGACGCCCGGACCGCCGTCACCGACCTCAACAGGGCGGCGCTGTGGGGCGGCCCCGACGGTGAGCGCGAGGTCCTCACCACCGTCCGGCACCACTGGCCGGCGCTGTACCGCCCGCTCCTCGACGCCCACGCGTCCATCCGGCACCGGTCGGCGCGGGGCGCCTCCCTGCTGTTGGCAGCGGGCCGGGACGACGACCTGGACCGGTGGCTGCGGTCGGCCGGAGCGCGCTTGCCGCTGCCCGCAGAGGTCGGCCCGCTGGAGCGGACGGCCGAGTTCGTGGACACCGTCGTCCTGGGGCTGCTGCGGGCCGGGCACTCGGACACCGACGAGTTCGGGGAGTGGCTGGAAGGGGCCACGGCGGAGGTGTTCACGGCCGTCGACGTGGCGGACCGGGGCCCGGACGCGCTCACCGGCGAGGACCTCTCGTCGCCCGGGGTCGCCGTGGCCCTCGACCGGGCCCGGGTGCTCAGCGGCGTCGACCTGGGGCTTCTGGACCCGGAGGGCCGGTGGCCCGGCAGCTGGACGCTGCTGCCACGACGCCCGCTCACCGAGGAGACCGCCAGCCGGCTGTACCGCCGGTGCGAGGACCACCTCCGCCTGCTCGGGCTCGCACCCGCCGCGCAGGCCGCCCTGGCACGGTACGACTGGGAGCTGGAGGAGCAGCTCACCACGTACCGCCAGGCCCTCGTCCCGCCGCTCCCCCGTCGGACGGACCGCGTCTGACGGTTCCCGATCCGGTTGTAATTGGCGGGAAACCTTCGAAGCGGCGCGCCCCGTCCGTATTCTGGGCCACTCGCTCTGCCTCCCGCCGGGGGCCGCAGGCAAAGGGACGCACATGCTCGAACACTGGTATTTCTGCGCTGCCTTGGGGCTGCCGCCGCAAACGGCCGCGATTCAGCTGGACCTCCTCACCGCATTGCAGGAACCGGCCGAGACCGACCGCTCCGAGGAGATCGTCTCCACGGCGGTGGAGAGCCTCGCCCGGGCGGGGACGGCGACCGCCCTCTACGCCCTGCCCCATGTCCTCACCGCGCAGACCCGGTTCGCGGGGACGACCGAGGTGCCCGCGCGCGCGGCCGCCTTCAACCGGGAGCTCGCGTCCGTGGCGCCCGAGCACCTGCGGGCCCGCCTCGGGTCGGCGCTGCGGACGGCCGGCGGCCCGGAGGCGGGGCAAGCACTCGCCGCGCTGCGCGACCTCCTTGACGACGCCGGTGAGGACGCCGCCGAAGCGGACACCTCGATCCCGCCGTACCACGATCTCGTCGAGCAACTGGCGCCGACGGCGGCCCTGGTGATCGCCCGGTTCCTGGCCGGCCGCGACCGGCGCGCGGTCGGCGAGCTCCTCGACGACCGCCCGGCCCTGATCGAGAACGCGCTGCGCGGACGGCACGGCCGATTGGCGCTGTTGCAGGCGGCCGAGCTCGCGGCCGTGCTCCGCCCCGACACCACCGACAGGATCAGGACGGCTCTCGCACTGGCATCGCGCGGGGCGTTCGACATGGAACCCGACCTGCTGGCGACGGCGGCCCGGGTCTCCTTCACGCTGTCCGGCGAGTTCACGGACCCGCACCCCGCCCGCGCCCTGGACGCCCTGGAGCAGGAGGCGCTGACGGGCGAGCGCCTGTACGGCTGGATCCAGCGGTGGACGGACGACGGTCACCTGCCGCCGCCCGAGGAGTGCGAGGCCCGGCGGTCCGCGTACCAGCGGCTCGGTGGGGTGGGGTCCGCCCAGAACTCGGCCATGCCGTCGGTCCTCTGGCAGTCCGCGCTGTGGTCGGTCGCGGCCGAGCACGCGCCGTCGGAGACCGTGGAGCGGCTCGCGCGCTGGTGGCGGTCGCCCGATCCGCGGGGACGCGTCGGCGAGCCGGGCGGGCGGCGCGGAGCTCCCGCCCGCCTCGCCGTCACGCTGCCCTACACCTCGTACGACCCCGTGCTCCGGCACACCTACCGGCTCCTGTCCCTGCGCCACCCCGCCCGGCAGTGCCTCCCACCGCAGTTCACCGCGGGACCGGCCGAGGACACCGATCCCGGCACGGCGGCCTGGCTGTGGTCGCCCTGGCTGTACCACCACACGCCGCCGGTCCCGCCCAAGACGGCGCGGGACCGGCCCGGGACCGTCCCCGCGGGGGTTCCCGCGCAGACGCCCGCCCTCCGGGACGACCAGCCCGAACAGCTGGTGCGCCTCCTCGGTGCGGGGCTCCTCGCCTCGCGACTGCTGACCCGCGAGGCGCCGGGCGAGGGCCCCGGGGCTGCGGACTCCGGCGGGCAGCAGGACCACCTCGTCGTGCTGCTCGTCCATGTGCGCGACACCCTGTACCGGACGTTCGGCGGACTCATGGACGCCGTGCACGGAGCGCCGCACCAGGCCCAGCTGTACGCCGGCCACCTGTGCTCCCTGCTCCTGCGCGCGGCGGGGGCCGCGGACTGGGTCGGCAAGGGCGCCCGCTCCGGCGTCCACCCGGCCGAGATCGTGCGGGTGGTGTCCGAGCTCCCGAGCCCGCCGAGCGGCCCCCCGTACCCCCCGCTGCCGGACTGGGGCGCCCGCAGCGTGGCCCTGCACTGGGTGCACGAGGCGTCGGCGGGAGGCACCGGGCCGCACCGGACCGAAGCCGGCGGCCGGTGGTTCACGGGCGCCGCTCCCCCGGCCGACACCCTGCTCACCCTGATCCGCGAGCGGGAACGGAACCCGCACTCCGCGACGGCCGTCCGCGCGGCCCAGTTGCACCGCGACCTCCACCCGCACTCCCGGTACGAGGTACTGCGCTGGGACTGGTCGCCGCAGGGACCCCGGCTCCACGACGGGTCGCTCCTGCCGAACCTCACACCCGGTGGACTGGCCCTCAGCGGTCCCGTCGACCCGGGCCGCGACTCGTTCTCCGTGGAGGAGTGGCGGGACATGGCCAAGGGCCTGTCCAAGTTCCTGTCGGAGACGGACAGGTACGCGATCACGCCGGTCACGGTGAGTACGCTGCGGGTCGCGGCGCTGCTGGGCCGGCCCGAGCTCGGGGACCAGGGTTCCCACGCGGAGTGGGTGGGAGACTGGAGCGGCACGGTCACGGCCCTCAACACGCCCACGCACCTCCCGCGCTACGTGCGTTCCCGGATGTTCGACATGTTCCGGGCACAGGTCGAGGGGGCGGGTTCTCAGGAGCGCCTGCTGAGCGTCCTGGAGCACGTGGTGGACGTGATCGTCGACCTCAGCGGCGGCGCGCAGTTCTACTACGACCGGCTGTTCGAGGAGCTCACCTCCCGCACCCTTCCGCCCGAGATGGCGAACCGGCTGCGGGTTCGGGTGCTACGGGCCCTCTACCACAAATGGGGCGGCAACCCTCCGGTCATGGGGCACGGAAGTCCGTGGTCCACGTACCTCAGCCGGGTCTCCGGACGCGGAACGGAGGCGGCGCTGGTCCGCTTCCTGCGGGCCACCGCGGAGAACGAGGTCCAGGGCCAGGGGACCACGCTCGTCCAGGTGATGTCCTCGGTGTGGCACCGCACGCAGCGGCCGGCCGTGTATCCGGTGGACCGCCGGCCGGCGGTCCAGGACGGTGCGGACCGGCGTTTCGTCGAGGCGGTCGTCCAGGACCGGCGCGCAGGGGAGGTCCTCTCGTACTCGCGCAACGAGAGCAGCGGCGCGGGGATCTGGAGGTCGGGGCGCCCCTACGTGCGCGACCTGTTCCACGCCGGACCCGACGTGCCCCGTCCGGAGCCGGACTCCTTCGTGCTCGGCATCGTCTGCTCGCCGCCGCCACGCGGGCAGCAGCCCACCACCCTTCTCGTCAACTGCGGCCTGGAGCAGCCCGTGCAGTGCGGCCTCGAACCGCACGAGACGAAGAAGTGGAAGCTCGGGGACACCGTGGCCGTCCGGCTCGCAGCGCCCGACGACACGAAGCTGTCGAGCGTCGCCCGCCTCGCGCCGCAGGAGCAGCGGCACGGGGAGGTCCGCGAGGCGCGGCTCTCCCGCACGGACCGCGCCCCCTGGCTGCGCCTCTCCGTGGACGGCGTCGCCGCCCCCGACTCGTATCCTCGCGGGGAGGGGGGCAAGGACACCGCCGCCCGCCGCCGCTGGGACCCCGACCTGTCGCGGGCCTTCGGGGACGACGGCGGGCCGGCCGGGCCGGCGCGGACACCGGTCCAATGGCACGCCGAGCTCGGCCACTGGGTACCCCTCGACGCCGGCCTGCCCGAACTGGCCGTGGCGGCCGGCACGGGAACCGGGACCGCCGCCGTCCGGCTCGTGCTGTCCGGGGAGGCCGCAGAACGCTCCGGGTTCGGGGCCGCCTGGCGGTTCGCCACCGCACCCGGACAGTGCTACGTGCTCGGTCCCGCGGCATGGGATCCCGAGGACTGGCAGCTCCTTGAGGAGAAGTGCCTCGGGGCGCCGGCCGGACTGATCGTGCACGCAGAGCTCCGGAGCGGGGAGAGCCGGCTCCGCCTGGCCTCCGAACGTCCCTTCGACCAGCGCAACGTCCAGTGGCTCCGGGTCTTCGACGGCGCGACGGCGGGCCGCGAACCGGCCGGAGAGGATGCCGAGGACCACGGGAGGGACCGGCTCGCACACGAGGAGGCCTTCCTGCGGACGGACTCCGCCGGACAGCCCGAGTGGCAGGTCGACGTTCCCGGGATCGAGGGGTTCCCCCGTTCGGTCAGGGTGGAGTTCGCCGGTCCGACGCCCCAGGTCACCCCGGCGGTCTGCAGCGTCGAGTCCTGGGACGACCTGCGGGCGCGCGGGCCGTTCGTGCGGGTCCAGCCCTTCGAGGAACGGGGCATCGTCGAGGAGAAGCCGACCCCGGACCAGTACGCCTGGTTCTCCCAGGTTCCGGTGCACACCGTCGTCGACCTGGTGCGGGGCACCCGCAAGGCCTTCAACGCCGTGAACAGGGCCACCACGAAGGAAGGGCTCTGGGGCCGGATCCCGACCGAGTCGCTCACGCTGACCGGAGACTTCCCCGCGCTGTCGCCCACCTCTCCCCGCAAGGCGCTCGTCACCTCCGACTACGCCGTGGAGCCCTACCCGGACCACCGGCGGCCGCCGGCCGCGGCCGTGCCGACGGCACAGCTGGCGGGCCGCTGCGTCCCGCCGTGCGACCCCGCGCTGCTCGACGTGCCCGAGCTCGGCGGCCTGGTCGTCGCACAGATCATGGAGGGCGACCGGGTCGGCCTGGTCCGGGCCTGGTTCGACCTCGGGACGCACATCGTGGTGGCCGTGCTGCCGGTGGGGTGCTTCGACGTCGAGGCCCCTTCCGTCGGGGACCGTCTCGTCGGATCCCCGACGCCCGACGGCTGGGTGTTCGCGGTGCGACAGCGCATGCTGCACCTCGAGGCCCTGTGGGAGTGGGCTCAGGAGCCGGGACCGGACTGGAAGGCGGTCGGACACACCCGCGGCGAGGACGGCACGCCGCTGGTGGTGCGTCAGGACCCCTTCGCGCGGGCCCGTCTATCCTCGGGGGCCGCCGCCGGTGACGAACCCGGTCTGGCCGGCCGGGTCAACGCCCGGCGCGGCGGCAACAAGCGGAGCGATGGTTCCTTCCCGGTCGTGATCCAGCACGAGGGAGGCCACCGTGTCGGCCACACCACGGGGATAGAGCTGGGGAACGACTTCCGGTCCGTCCACCTGGAGCAGCAGCGGGTGAGCGTGTGGGACGTCGCCGTGCCGGTGCCCACGGACCCGGCCGGGCCGGACGACACCCGCTACGTACGGGTGCGGCGGGAGTTCGACCTCTCGCCCGTCGGTTCGACCCGGCGCCGCGACCCCGCGCCGGTCCGGCAGGCGCACGATCCGGTGGCCGCCTGGGACCGTCTGCTGGAGGAGCTGCCCGGCCTGGCGCTGACCGGCCGGCTCACCCCGGAGAACCGGCTGGCGCTGGCCGCCTACGAGGCGCCGGACTCCGGGGGTGCGCGCCGGCCGTGGCTGGAGCTGCTCGACGAGCCGCGGGCCTGGGTGGCGGGCCGCAACTACTCGACCGACCTGGTCCGTGCCGTGCCCGTGCCGCACGGCGCCGGCTACGCGGCCTCGTTCCTGCGGGCCGCGCCGCTGTCGACCGCCGAGTTCATGGAGACGATCGCCCCGTACGCCGCGGCGGACGGACGCCCCTGCGACTTCCGCGACCCCCGGCACACCCGGGGCAAGCCGTACTACGTGGGGGTCGAGGAGGGCGCCGGCGGTCTCGCCGCCCGCTTCGAGTTCGGCTACGGGTGGTTCGCCGACATCCCGGTCGAGGCGCTCGTGGTCGGCGGGGAGCCGCTGGACCCGGACGGTCTCGCCCTCTTCCACGGGGACCGTGTCGAGGCCATGGCCTTCTCCGCCGACGAGAGCCGTGCGGTGCCGGGCGGCATCACCGTACTCGTCGACCTCTCGGACATCTCCAAGGGCGTGGAGCGGCAGATCCACACGGAGGCGACGAAGGCGAACGTCGTGCACCTGCTCGACGTCACCGTCGACCGGGACCGCGGCCGGGTGACGGTGAACCAGGCCCTGACCCGTACCCGGGGACTCGGCCGGGACGCGGAGGAGGACCTGCACGCCCAGAAGCAGGCGGTGAGCGCCCGGATCGAGGACCGGGACGCCCGGGCGCTGCTCGCCGCACCGGGTTCGGGCTCGGGCAGCCGGCTGGTACTCGCGCGCCTGGTGCCGGAGACGACGGCCCGCAGGCAGCGGGCCCTGCGCTTCGCCACCGTCGTACCGCACGCCACGGCCGACGGAAAATCGGGGCTGTGCAAGGACGACCGGCTCTACCTGGACGCCGGTGTCATCCTCGAGACGCGCAACGACTACCTGCTGCGGTTCGCCCTGCCCGAGGGCCTGCACCAGGAGGGCGACCCGCTGACGGTGGTGGTCCCCCGGCGGGACTTCTCGCACCGGGAGAGCTGTCTGCGGCGCGCCGCGAAGACCGAGGGCCTCGGCGCCTACCGGGGTACGGCGCGCATGCTCGTGCAGCTCGGGAACCACGGCGAGGACGGCGGTCCGGCCGCGAACCAGTGGCAGGGATCCACGAAGTCGCCGCCCGTACGGAGCACCGAGACCCTGCGCAGCTACCTCCGGGGCAAGCCGGAGGGCTGCTTCGGCGTGGTCCACGCCAAGGGGCAGCGGATCGAGCTCCGGCCGGGCGTGGTCTTCGAGACCTCCCCGCTGCGGATGGCGGACGGGATCACCCCGGGGTCCGTGGTCCGCCTGGCACTGGACGAGGCGGAGGACGTCCGCGTCCACCAGGCGATCCCCGCCGACATCACGTACCTGGACGACAAGAGCCGGTACGCGGTGGTCTTCCCGAAGGACAGCCTCAAGAAGGCCGAGGACGTCCGGCACGCGGCCGCTCCCGGGCGGTTCACCGTGGCCGGTCTTCCCGGTCTCAACGCCACGGCCCGGAAGGACGCGGGTGCGGCCCTGCTGCACACGGAGCATCCCAAGATCGCGGGCGTGGTGCGCAGGACGACGCTGAACGGCGACGTGTACCCCCAGCTCGTCGCCGCGGACGATCCGCGCGCCGGGATGCTGGAGTTCGACGCCGGCACGCCGACGGCGGGGGTGCGGGTGCGGCCCGTGGGCGGCACACCGGGCGGTGAGCCCGCGGCCACCCGGCTCGTACCGTGGGCGCAGGTGTCGTTCCTGGACGCGCCCGCGCGCCAGATCGCGCAGGCGTGCGAGAACGGGGGCTGGCGCTACCACGACTCCCAGACCAAGACGTGGCCGCAGAACGGGGAGCGGCCCTACCCGCGTGCCCTGCCGGCCCTCGCCCGCGCCGTCGCCGAGCCCGTCTTCTTCTCCCCGCACGGCGACGGATGGACGCTGCGGCACGAGCCGTCCGCACTGCGCCAGCACGGGTTCCCGGCGACCGAGCTCCTGGAGGAGACCTTCCAGGATCTGCGCGCGGAGCAGCGCACGCACTGGGCCGTGGCCCGGGCGGAGGGCGGCAGCGTCTGGCTGGAGCTGACTCCGGGACGTGTCGCGGAGGTCCGCGGCGAGCTCGTCCGCTTCTCCGACGGGCATTCCCTGGCCGACCTGGACTGGTCCCGGTTCGCCCCCGGCGACCTGCTGTACGGGCGGGTCGAGGGGGGCGTGAACGAATGCGGACACCTCGTCCTGGACAACTGGCGGCCGGGGTTGCGGGGCGCCCTGCGCGACAAGGGACCGACCCGGGTGCTGCTCCCGGTCATGCACGCGGACGACGGGGCGGGGGCCCTGTATCTGGGCGAGGGCGAGGCGGCGTTCCCGTATCCGGCCGAAGAGGAGCTGATCACGGCGTGTCCCGTCGGCAGCAGCGTGTGGCTGGACGGGGCGAACGAGGTGACGCCCGCGTCCGCCGGTTCGGTGCGGCCGGGCGACGTGGTGCTCCTGGCGGCCGACCCCGCGGGGGGAGGCCTGCGGGTGGCCGGGCTGCCCGGGGTCCGGGTGGAACTCGCGCCGCTCACCAAGGAGACCTGGCTCAGGGCGGAGTGGCTGCGGGACGACCTGGCGGCGGGCGCCACGACGGGCAGCGCCGTGCTGCGTCAACTGGGCGTGCTGCCCGTGACGGTGGAGACCGTCCCGGACGGGCGCCCGGAGGCCGCGGTCACGGTGTCGCGCCGGCACCAGCCGGGAGGCATGTGGCCCGAGGGCACGGTGCTGGCCCGTCCCGTCGTGGACCTGGGCCACGGCCAGCTCGTGATGCGCTGCGGCGCGGCGCTGGTCCGCGTGCACGTGGAGCGGCTGCTGCCCGGACTGCCGGCCGAGGCGACGGCGCCGACGGCGGCGGCCCTGGTGGCGGACGGGCGGCTGGTCCGGCTGCACTGGGACGTGGGGACGAGAACGCTCCGGAGCGGGCTGCCGACCGGCGGGGACGGGCTCGGCGAGACCGTCGTCCGCGCACTGCTGGCGGTGAACGGTCCGGACGGCGCCTGTCTGGGCGTGCTCTGCCGGGAGGAGCGGAGCCAGGCCCTGCGCTGGCTGCCGGCGCAGGACGCGGCATGGGTGACGGGCGTGCCGGGTGAGCTGCTCGTGGCGCACCTGCGCGCCGCGCGGCGGCTGACCGTGCTGCGCCGCGACCGCTGCCGGGTCAGCCTGGTCGACCACCCGCTGGTCGTCCGGGAGTACGAGAACATGACCGCCGGGCAGCTGGTGCGGGTGACCGTGGCCGGCGAGGCGGCCCCGGCCGGCAAGCAGGCGGTGGGACGGCTGCTGGTGTCCGTCGCCCCGCTCGGAGTGCTGGCGGAGTACGTGCCGGGCCCCACGGAGGGCCGGCCCGGTGACGACGTGATGGCGGAGGTCGCCCGCCTGGAGCGGGTCACCGGCCGCGGCACGGTCCAGCTCGTGAAACCGGGCTCGCGCCGCACGGTCGTGGACCTGCCGGAGTGGATGTGCCGCGAGCTCAAGAAGCTGTCGCTGCGCACCTTCACGCAGAGCCCGAGGCCGGTCGCGAACCTGGTCCCGGCATGGTTCGCCGCATACAGGAAGGCCTACGAGACCGGCCTGGAGGGCACGCCGCTCCCCGACACGAGGTCCGCGGGGCGGAAGGTGATCTGGTCGCTCGGCGCGCTGGAGGGGGCCTCGGGCAAGGACATCGCCGAAGCCCAGCGGGCGGCCGCGGCGGCGGTGGCGGAGTGGCTCTGTTCCGAACTCGGCAGGGTCGTGGTGCTCCAGGCGGACGAGACCGTCGACCTCGCGCCGTCGCTGGCCGCCTGCCGGATCGGGGCCCTGGTCCCCCAAGGCGTGTCCCGGCTGCCGAACGGCTGGCAGGCGTTCCTGCTGGGCCGCGTCGGCGACCGGGCGGTGAGCTCGCTCCACACCGAGCCCCTCGTCACCGAGTGGCTGACCCGGCCGGAGCGGCACGTGCTCGACGGTGAATGGCGCCGGCTCCGGTCGGTCTACCTCGCGAAGGAGCTGTCCTTCGGCCAGGTGGCGTCCGTGGAGGACTTCGGGCGGGCCGTCATGGAGCGCCCGCTGGGGCTGCCGCAGCGCGAAGCGGCCCGGGTCGCTCGGGCGCTGCTGGCCGCCGTGGGCCGACTCGACGACGCGGAGCACCTGCCGGAGGACGCCCCGCTGCTGAACCGGCTGGCCCGGGTCGGGCTGAGTCTGAGCCCGCCGGACGGCCGGGCGGTGCCGCGGTGGCTGCCGTTGCAGGCTCAGTACCGAGCGGTCCACTCGGTGTTCCAGGCGGTCGTGCCCACCGGTCTGCCGATCACCCTGATGCCGGCGTACCTGCCGCTGTCGGAGCCGGGGGCGCGGTACGCCGAGGCCCTCCTGAAGGAGGCGGAGGCACGCGTCGTGCGGTGACGGCCGGGGGCGCGGGCGGCCGGAACGCCCGTACCCCTCGACGGAGTTGCCCGATCCGCCGGAAGCCCCTTACAACGGCACGTGCGTCTGGCAAGATCCGTGCCATGCACGCAGAGGGGGACGGGCTCCGCGCCTGGGTGACCCGATTGGACGACCGCGCCCTCAGGCAACTCCTCCTGATTCCCGGAATGCTGGAGCACATACCGGGGATCGCCAATGCCCCGAAGGGGCTGACCCCGCGCGTGCGGCGCCGCGAGGTGCTGGCGGCCCGTACGTGGCTGAGCCGCGCGGGGGCGGGCAGCCTCGCGGCCATCGCGCACTACGCGACGGGCTGGACGCTGCACCGCCTGGAGCGGTGCTACGGACACCCGCCGGAGCGGTTGTCGGCGCCCGCCCCGGAGCATCTGCGGCAGATGCTGAGGGCGGTCGATCCCGTGCTCGCGCAGATCACCCTCTACGGCCTCACGGCGAATCCGGACACCGAGGGCGAGTGGGTCCGGGAGCACTGGGACGCCCTGTGGGAAGCCGCCTCGGCCGCCGCGGGTCCGTGCCGCTGCGAGCGCGGCGACGGGCGGTGCCGTCCCGGAGGCGGAGCCGGGGGCGACCGCGACGTCGGGGATGAAGGGGCCGTCGAGACTGATGCCGTTCAAGGAGAAGAGGACCACCCGTTGACCGCAGGGATCACCGACGAGCAGCTGCTCGCGTCACGGCAGGTACTGGGGGAACGGTCGCACGAACTGGGCCTGCTCCTGGAGGAGGCCCTCGGCCGGGTCCGGGCGGGACGGGCCGTTCCGGAACTGCTCACGGTGCGGCTGGAGGAATGGCGCCAGGCCCGGTCCCGGATCGCGGACCGGCTCGCCGGCGGCGGCCGGGAGTGGTCGGCGGGAGCGGGATTCGCCGAACTCGACGAGATCGTGCGGGAGCTGCGGGAAACCGCGGCGGAGCGCGCCGAGGAACTGCGCAGGCTGCACGAGGACCGCGAGGGGCTCCGCGCCCTGTTGGAGAGGACCGCGCCCGACGCTCCGCACCGCGTGCCGCTGCAGGAGTCGCTGACCGTGCTGGAGGCGCGCATCGGGGAACTCGTAACGGCGGCGTCCCAGGCCGGCGGGCCGCAGGAGGGATCCCCGCCCGGCTCCGTGCCCGGACAGACCCGGGGGACCGACCCGGGCGCCGGAGCCGGCGGCAGGACCGGAGCCCGTTCCCGTGACCCGGCCCCGCCCGTCCGGTCCGGCCGCCCGCCACCAGCTCTTCGAAGCGGTGGCGCAGGCCACCGTGGTCGAGGTGTGCGGCCCCTTCCTCGATCTGGCGGCGCGGCTGGCGGTCGAGTGGGACGGGCTCCCGGACGGCCTCCCCGCCCATCTGCTGCGGCTCACGGACGGACCGGAACCCGACCGGGTCCCGGTGCCCGGTCCGCGCGGTGCGGAGCCCACGGCGGCCCCGCTCCATCCGAACGCCTCCCTGCGTGCCGAATGGGACCGGGGGAGGATCGACAGGTGGGACGGGCGGCTGCGCCGCCGCCCCCAAGCCGAGGCCGAACGCGAGCACGGCGTGCGCACCCTCGTCTGGCTCGCCCAGAACCACGCGCTGCTGCACCTGATCGACGACGCCCGTGAGCGGTTCACCGAAGTGATCGGGGTCCGGTCGCGGATCTCCGTCACCGAACTCGCCGCCCGCTACGGCCCACGGGCCGAAATGGAGCTCGGTGCGATGTGGCGCGCCCACTTGCAGGGTCACGTACGGCTCGGCCAGCCGGAAGCCGACCGGCTGCGCACCCTGCGGGCGTCCCGCAACAAGCTCGCCCACCGCACCGCGCTCGACAACACCTCGCTGGAGGCCCTGGTGCACGTGCTGTGCTCCTGAGGCCGCGCCGCCGCTCACTCGCCGAGGAGGCGGCGGGCTTCCGAGAGCAGGCGCAGGAGTTCGGTGCGCGAAGGCCCGTCCGGGGCGTCCGGCGCGTCCCGGGGGGCCGGGGCGGGCCGGGGCGTGTGGGTGGTCAGGACGTGCAGGGCCACGGCGGCCTGCCGGGCGAAGAGGCCCAGCAGGTCGAGTTCCGGCAGCCCGGAGCGGGCCTGCGGGGAGGGGTCGAGCACCTCCAGGACACCGAGGACCCGGTCCCCGCGGACGAGGGGGGCGGCCATCAGCGCGTCCGGGACGTAGCCCGTGGACTCGGCGATGTCCCGGTCGAAGGAGGCGCTCTCGCGGAGGTCGTCGACCACCATGGGCTCCCCCGAGGCGGCGACCCACCCGGCGATCCCCCGGCCCGCCGGGAAGCGGCGGCCCACCAGGAACTCCTGTCCCTGCCCGGAGACGGCCTCGAAGGCGAGTTCGCCGGCCGCGGTGTCCAGGAGCATGACGGAACTCGCCTGCGCGCCGAAGATGGCGCGCGCGGTGTCCACCACCGACTGCAGGAGTTCCGCCACGGCGGGGGCGGTCGTCTGGGTCATGGGGCTTCCCTTCCGGCGCCGGTCGTTACCGGCGTCCGTGGACGCGGACGTTGGCTGCGGACAGGTACAGGGCGTTCTTCAGCTGGAACGGTGTCAGCCGGGGGCCGCTCGACAGGATCCGCGCGCAGAGCCCCGAGATGAACGGGGTGGCGTAGCTGTTGCCGGAGCTGCTGATCGACGTGCCGCCGAGCCACGCCACCCGGACCTTCTGGCCGGGGGCGAAGAACTCCACCGGGGGTTCGGGGTTGTAGAGGTGGAGGTCCGGGTCGTCCTCCTGGTGGCTGCCGACCGAGATCACGGAGGAGAAGCGCCAGGGAAAGCTCTCCACGCGCGTGTTGTGCGCGGCGGCGACGATGACGGTCTGCTGGAAGTACGCCTCGTCGGCCAGCCTGCGCAGTTCCTCCACGAAGCGGTCGTGGGTGGTGGACAGGCTCAGGTTGACCACGTCGAAGCGCTGGGCGACGGCCCACCGGATCCCTTCGAGCAGGACGTCCCCGCTGCCGGAGAAGCGGTCGCCGAGGACCCGGATGCTGGACAGCTCGCAGTCCGGCGCGGTGCGCCGGATGATCCCGGCGCAGGCGGTGCCGTGGCCGCAGGCGTCCCCCTCCTCCGTCTCCTCGACGTGGACCCCGCCGTCGTCCTTGAAGACCCGCCACGACCGGGCGACCGGGCCGACCAGGGGGTGGTCCCGTTCGACCCCCGAATCGACCACGCAGACGCGCACGCCGCGCCCGGTGCCGCCGAGGAGGCCCTGCTCGGGCGGCTCCGGCAGGCCGTCGGCCTCCACGGGCACGTCGGCGGCGCTGCGCCCGCGCAGGCCCCAGGTGAGTGCGGGCCCCGGTTGACGCGCGGCGGTCATCGTGGTGCTTCCTTTCCGGCTCCGGCGGCCCGTCCGGCGGCGGGGCCGTGCCAGGGCGAGAGGCTGTGGCAGCGGGAGAGCACGGCCTCGGCCCGGCGTACGGCGGGGAGGTGGCCCTTGGCGGCGAAGTGGCGGCGGGCGCGGGTCGCGGCGGCGGCCGCGTCGGCGGGGCGGCCCAGCGCGAGGTCCGTACGGGCGAGGTCGAGGGCGGCGGTGCCCTGGACGAGGGGCGAGTCGGTGCGGGCGGCGGCGGCGAGCGCCCGCGCGGCGAGCCGGGTGGCGGTCGCGGCCCGTCCCCGGGCGGCGGCGATGCGGGCGCACAGGCCGTCGAGGTCCGCCGACTCGGCCCGCGGCCGGGCCTGCCGGGTCCGCTCCGCGTCCAGTTCGGCGAGGGTGCCGCGGGCGGTCTCCCAGTCGCCGAGGTCCAGCCGGATGCGGGCGGCGTCCAGCAGGGCGCTGCGCAGCAGGGCCGTGGCACCCAGGTCCCGCGCGGCGGCGGCGGCCCGGTCCAGGCTCCGCAGCGCCTCCTCCCGGCGGCCGGCCAGGTCGGCCGCGGTCGCGGTGAAGATCGGCAGGAAGGCGTCGGCCTCCGCGTAGCCGAGCCCCTTCGCGAGGTGGTCCGCCTCCGCGAGGCAGGCCAGGGCGCCGTCGCGGTCGTCGTGGAGGGCCAGCAGCACCGCCAGCGGGCAGTTGAGCGTCAGCCGGACGGCCCGGCGGCCGGCTCCCTGTTCGGCGAGGAGTCCGCGGCAGCGGGCCACGGCGTCCGGGACCGGCTGGGGGCCGCGCCAGAGGGAGACGCCGGTCGCGCCGAGGGCCGCGGCCCGCTCCGGCTCGGCGTCGGCGCGTGCGGCGTGGGCGAGCGCGCCCGCGAGGAGCCGCTCCGCCGTCCGGTGCCGGCCCTGTTCCTGGGCGCGCTGGGCGAGCCGCAGGCAGGCCCTGGCCTGGCCGAGTTCGTCGCCGGCGGCCGCGAAGACGGGCAGGGTGGCGTCGGCGGCCTCGGCCGGCGACTCGTCCGCTCCGGCGGAGCCGGACCCGCCGTCCGCGCCGGGTCCGCCGGCGGACCGGCCGGCGGAGGCCAGGGCGAGGCGGGCGTGCGCGGTCTCCACCGCTTCCCCTCCGCCGGCCCGGCCCTCGGCCAGCACCTCTTCGAGCAGCGCCCTGCCTTCGGGGCCGCGTCCGAGGTCCAGCAGCGTCTGGCCGAGCCGCCTGCGGGCAGCCGTGCTGCCCGGCTCGCCCGCCGCGTACCGGGCCGCGGCCCTGGACAGCACGTCGGCCGCCCACACGGGGTCGGCGTGGGCCAGTGCCAGCCGGCCGGCCTCGGCGAGGGCGTCGGCGGCGCGCCGGCGCAGCCCGTCGGTGTGGGCGTCCTGGGCGCCGAGCTCGACCCGGTAGCGGTGGGCCTGTTCCAGGTGGCCGCCGACCGCCGCGCTGCCCCGGCGGCGGACCGAGTCCAGCCGGGCGGCCCGTTCGTGCCGGTCGGCCCGGTCCTGCTTGGACTGGCTGGCGTAGACGACCTCCTGGATCAGTCCGCCGGCGAAGCGGAAGGCCTCGCCGTCCGGCCTGATCAGGCGGTGCCGGACCAGCCGGTGCAGCACGGGCCGCAGCCCGGGCCCGGTCCACTCGGGTGCGGGCCGTCCGGCGAGCTCCGTCAGTTCGCCGGCGGTGAAGTCGCCGCCGAGGACGGACGCCAGGCCCAGGGCCTGGTGCTCGGGCGGGTCGAGCGCGTCGATCCGGGCGCCGATCAGGGCCTGGAGCGGGAGCGGGACGCTGTCCGCGTCGACGGGGTCGCCCGCGACCAGCAGCTGTTCCAGGTGCAGCGGGTTGCCGCCCACCCGTGCCAGGACCCGGGGGCCGAGCGGGTGGCCGTGCGCCGTACCGCCGGTCAGTTCGGCCGCGAGGAGCTGTGCCTCGGCGTCGGAGAGCCCGCCGAGGGGCACGGCCTCCAGGGACAGTGCGGGCCGTGCGTCGAACAGTTGGGGGCGGGTGAGCAGCACGATGAGGACGGCCGCGTCGGTGAGTGCGCGCAGCAGCCGGTCGAGGGCGTCGAAGAGGGGCTGCGCGGCCCAGTGGCAGTCGTCGATCACCAGGACCACGGGTTCCGCCGCGGAGAGGCCGGCGAGGACCTTGGCGAGGGCGGCGCAGGTGTCGGCGGGCGAGGGGTTGGGGGTTCCGTCCAGCAGCAGGCCCTGGTGGAGCAGGTCGAGTTCGGGCGAGGGCGCGGTGGCGGCGCCGGCCGCGAGCAGGTCGGCGACGGCGTCGGCGAGGGGTCCGAGGGTGGGCTGTTCGCCGCGGGCCCGGCAGCGCCCGACTCCGTGGCGGGGGCCGCCGGCGGTGGCCGCGGCCCGGTGGAGCCACTCCCGTACGAGGCGGGTCTTGCCCTGGCCCGCCTCCCCGCCGACCACGAGGCGGCCGGCCCGGCGGGTGCGGACCACGCGCTCCAGTGCCCCGTCGATGAGGGCGAGTTCGCGGCTCCGGCCGGTGAACGCGAGGTCGAACCGGCGCAGCGCCTCCGGGCCCTCCTCCTCGTCCAGGCCGAGCAGGCGGTGGGCGCTGACCCGGTCCCTCTTGCCCTTGAGCAGCAGCGGGCCGGTCCGCGCGGTCCGTACGCCCGGTCCGGCGGCGGCCAGGGTGCCGGGTCCGATGAGGATCTCCCCGGCGGCGGCGTTCTGCTCCAGTCGGGCGGCGACGTTGACCACCTCGCCGGAGACCATCGCCTGCCGCAGGGTCGCCGAACCCGTGACCGCCTGACCGGTGTTGAGGCCGATGCGCATCTCCAGCCGGACGCCGACGCCCTGCTCCAGCCGCTGGTTGAGCCCGACGAGCGCCTCCCGCATGGCCAGGGCGGCGGCGACCGCGCGGCGGGCGTCGTCCTCCCGTACGGCCGGCACGCCGAAGACGGCCATCACGGCGTCCCCGATGAACTTCTCGACGGTGCCGCCCTGTTCCTCGATCCGCAGCCGCATCAGGTCGAACCAGCGGAGCGTCACCGAGCGCAGGGTCTCCGCGTCGAGCGTTCCGGAGAGCGCCGTGGAGCCCACCAGGTCGCAGAAGAGGACGGTCACCACCTTGCGGCCGGTCGGCCGGCCCGTGACCGGCCCGACGGCACACGGGCTGCCGCAGGCGGGGCAGAACCGGGCGTCGGGCGGCAGTGCGCTCCGGCACGAGGTGCACGGCATGGGTTCCTCCGGTGGGCGCGGGGCGGCGGGGCGGCGGGTCAGAAGAGGGCGCCGCCCGCGACGTCGGCGTGGGCCTGGACCTCGGGGGCCGCCGCGTCCAGCCGCCCCCTGATGTCGACGAGCAGGGCCAGTTCCTCCGGGGCCAGGGCGCGCAGGACCTCCAGCTGGTCCTCGCTGAGGCGGTCGGTGTCGAAGCCCGCGTCGGTCAGCGCCCGCAGGGTGGGCGCGGGCGGGACGCCGCCGGACGGGGCGGCAGCGGACGGGGCGTCGTCGTGCGGGGCGTCGTCCTCGGTCACGGGTGTCCTCCGGGGTCTGCGGCGAGGGAGAGGAAGAGCCGGGTGAGCAGGTCCGCCGTGTGCAGCGCGCTGACGGAGACGGCGGTCCGCAGGTCCGGGGGGAGCGCGAGTGCGTCGAGCACCCGGTGGAGGTCGTCGAGGTGGCCGCCGTCGAGCTCGGCGTGTTCCCTGAGGGTGCGGAAGGCGGCGCCGGGGAGGCCGGTGGCCTCGGCGAGGCGGTCGGCGAGCCGGGGGCCGGGGGCGTTGCCCTCCAGGACCGCGATGTAGCCGAGCAGCGTGACGGGGTGCTCGTGCTCGATCCGGTAGTACTGCGCGCCGGCGAGTTCGACGGCGACCGGGTGCGGTACGGCGGCCGGCCGGGAACCGGCGGCGGCGAGGTCGTCCAGCAGCCAGGCGTCGTGGTCGCGCTCTTCCGCGGCGTGGCGCAGGCAGTACGCCGCGAGGCGGCGGGCGGCCGGGTCGTCGAGTTCGGCGCACCGTTCTGCGGCCCGCTCCAGCAGCGGCACCGAGGCCCGTACGACCGGATGCATGGCCGCCAGGTAGCGGGGGTACCGCTGCCGCAGCCCGTCCGGTCGCCACAGGAGCGCGGTCGCGGCCCGCAGGGCGGTGGTGGTCGGCATGAGCTTGGTCCTGAGCGCGAGGGACGCGGTGGCGGTCATCGCCGGCTCTCCTGCGCTGCGGGCGGCACGGCCGGTGCGGCCGGTAGGGCCGGTGCGGCCGGTAGGGCCGGTGCGGCCGGCGGCTCGACGAGGTGCGCCCAGCGGGCGCAGCCCATGCGGCGCACCAGGGCGGCGGGTCCGGCGGCGAGCTGCTGCTCCGCGGCGAGCCGGTCGAGGAGTTCGCCGACCCGGCCGCCGCCGTCGCGGGCCGCGCCCGCGAGGACGTCGGGGCGGTCGGCGAGTGCGTGGCAGCTGCGGCAGTAGCCGGCCGGGGCGGGCGCGGTCCCGTGGCGGGCGTGCAGCCGCCGGGGGCCGACGGCGCGCAGCATCCGCAGGACCGGGGAGCCGAGCGAGCGTTCGCGGACGGCCGGCCAGTCGTCGTCGGCGATGTGTCCGAGCCTCAGGTGCGCGGGGACGGGGCGGCGGTCCACCGTCCCCTGGTTGCAGCAGGCGGTCACGGTCCCGTCGAAGGCGACCACGGGCCAGGCGGCGAGGGTGCAGGGCGCCGCCTGGGAGCCGTCCGGTCCGGCGGGGGTCGCGGGGACGAGGCCGGTGGCGCGGCCGAGCGGGCGGACCTCGTTGACGAGGAGGGGCACCCGGCCGGCGAAGGCGCGGCGGACGTCCGCGACGGCGTCCGCGAGGTACGGGTCGTCGGGGCCGGTGCCGGTGAGGTGGACACTGGCGGGGATCCCGGCGTCGAGCACGGCCCGCAGGGCGCGCAGCACGTCCGCGCGCGGCACCTCGCGCTCGTGGTGGACGTCCAGGCTCGCCGAGAAGTGGTCGAGGGCCGTGATCGCCCGCATGATCCGGTCGGGGACGCGGCCGCCGCGGGCGAAGAACATCCCGCTGAGCAGTGCCGTGCGGGAGCCCGCGGCGCGGGCGAGGCCGGCCAGCCGGGCGGCGAGTTCCGGCAGCAGCAGCGGTTCGCCGCCGGTCAGCATGACGACCTCGGGGCGGTCCCGCGGGCCGAACGAGCCGATGAAGCGCAGCAGGTGTGCCGGGTCGGGCTGCTCGGCGGCGGTCATGGAGGAGCCGGTCGAGCAGTGCGCGCAGCTCATGGGGCAGCGGCGGGTGAGCGCCACCAGCAGGCCGCCGCAGGGCACCGGCCGCAGGCCGATGAGTTCCGCCAGCTCCACGTCTCCTCCTCGGTGCGCGTGCCGCGCGCTCGTGCCGCGCGCGGATGATGGCCGAGATCGTGCCCGCGGGCGCCGGATTTCCGGTTCACGAACGCCTGGTGACCGGTTGGTCCGCAGGTGGGAGCGGCCGGCGCGGGACACCGGCGGGGCGTGCGGCGGGGGTTCGGGGGCGTTCCGCGTCCGTGTGCTCGGCGCATACCGGTGCCGAACCGGTGGCCAGGCGTTCCCGTACCGGGCGTCCGTACGTTTCTTCTCAGCCGGCGGGACGACGCCGACAACCGAAGGAGACGGACATGCCCGAGAACACGAACCCGGAGACCGAGAACGAGGACATCGAGGTCGTCGCCCACAGCGAGGACGAAGAGGCCGAGGCCGGCTGCATCGTCAACCACAGCCACGAGATGTGACGATCAGTCACTTCGTGTGAGCACCGCGCGGGCCACCCGGTTCCCGGCAGTTCCTGCCGGGGCCGGGGGCCCGCGGCCACTCTGGCACCGGAACCGCTGGGAGCGGCCCGACCATGAAGATCCTTCTCTGTCCGCTCAGTGACGGCGGCTACCTCTATCCCGCGGTCGCGGCCGGTCTGGAGCTCCGCAGCCGGGGCCATGACGTCAGCGTGCTGGGCCGGTCCACCGCGGCGGCCGTCGCGGCCGACGCCGGACTGCCGTTCGCCGCGGCGGAGGAGTACGGCGGCCACCGGGCGTTCTCCGCCACGTGGTGGGGGCCGGGCGGTGCGGCCCAGTACCGGGCGACCGTGCGCGCGGCCCGGGAGACGGGGGCCGACCTGCTGATCACCTCCGTGCTCTGCAACGGCGCGCTGCTCGCCGCCGAGACCCTGGACCTCCCGGTGGTGGTGGTCGGGCTCTCGGTGCACCTGTGGGACTACGCGGCCGGTGGTGACGACGAACCGCACCTGGGCCGCACCCGGCAGAGCCGGACGCACGACTGCCTGCGGATCCACGCCGGCCTGCGGGAGGAGACGGGCCTGGCGGGCCGCGCGCCGCGGTGGGCGGACGAACCGCTGCTGGGCGACGCGCTGCTGCTGCGGGGGGATCCGGAGCTGGAGTACCCGGGTGCACTGCTGCCCGAGCGGGTCCGGCACGTGGGGCCGCTGCGCTGGGAGCCGGCGCCCGGACCGGGTGAGGCCGAGGCGATCGGAGAGCACCTGTCGCGGTCGGGCAAGCCCGTCGTGTACGTCCATCTCGGCCGTTCCTTCGAGGGCCGGAGCCTGTGGCCGCGGCTCAACGAGGCCTTCACCGGCGGCCGGTTCCAGGCCGTCGTCGAGCAGGGCCGCTCGACCGATCCGCGGCCCGCCCCGGACGCGGACGTCCTGCTGGTCCGCAAGCGGTGGATGGGGCCGCTCGTCGACCGCGCCGGCCTCGTGCTGAGCAGCGGCACCTCCGCGCCCGTGCTGGCCGCGCTCCTTCGCGGCCTCCCCCTCGCCCTCGCGCCCAACGGCTCCGAGCAGCCCCTGCTGACCGGCGCCTGCATGCGGGCCGGTGTGGCCGCGCACTTCCCCAAGAGCCCGGCCGTGCCGGCTCCGGCGCTGCTGGAGTCCGCGTGGCGGGACGACGGCCTGCGGGCCCGCGCCCGCGTGCTCGGCGGCCGGCTGGCCGCGACGGACGGCGCGGCGCGCGCGGCCGACGTCGTCGAGCGGGTGGCCGGGGCGTCCGCCGCTCCCCCGGCCGGGCCGTCCGTTCCCACGAAGGAGAAGCATGAGTACGCGATCAGCGGGCCTGGATGAGGCCCTGGCCGGCCTGTCGGCGGGCGCGCGGCGCTGGACGGCGCAGCACGCGCCCTACCTCGACTCCCCGGCCGCCCGCGGCGAACTGCCGGTGGTGCCGCGCGTGAAGGCCCTCCTACAGCTCGCGATGCTCCGCCGCTCCTGGGAGAGGTGCGCGCCCGGGGACCCCTTGCTGGCCGGGGTGGCCGGGGTGGTCGAGACGGTCTGGCAGGACCCGGGCTTCCCCCGGCTCCTCACCCTCGAAGGCCGGCACGCCCGGCAGTTCGAGCTGATGTACGGGGCGCTGGACCCGGCCGGTGCCGCCGGCGGAGCGCCCCGTGCCGTGCTGGACCGGCTGGCGGCCGGCAGCTACCTGGCGCCGGGCCGCAAGCCCCCGTTCCTGCACCTGGAGGCCCGGTTCTACGCCGATCTCGCGGGCGTCCCGCACCGGTTCGCGCCGTACGAGGAGCTGTACGCGGCGAGTCCGCTCCCCCGTGCCGCCACGCTGCCCGCGGCCGACCTGGACGGCTGCCAGGTCGCGCACACCCTCTGCTACCTCGGCGACTTCGGCCTGCGCGGCCTGCCGCTCCCCGAGGACGAGCGGGGGCGGGCCCTGCGCGTGGTGGAGCGGCTGACGGACCACTGCGTGGGCCTCGGCGACTGGGACGTCACGGCGAAGCTGCTGCTCGCCCAGTACTGCCTGGGCGCGGACCCGCTGCGCACCCCCTCCGGCGCGGCCGGCCTGCGGATGCTGCACGCGGCACAGGCCCCGGACGGGGCGGTCCCCGGACGCTCCGCCGCCGAGCGGGCCCCGGCGGACGCCACGGCCGTGGAGCACTTCCGCAAGTCCTACAAAGTGACCCTCGTCGTGGCGCTGATGACGCTCGTCGTCACCGGCGGCCGGACCGGCGAACCCGCCCTGACAGCGGCAACGGCCGTACGGGAGAACCTGTGAGCATCGACCAAGCGGTGAACGTCGGCCTGCCCGTGAACATCGGCCGGGCACCCGGATCCGGCCCGGAGGCCGCGGCCCCCGAGCCGCTCCCCTCCGGCGCCCGCCTCCTGAAGGGCGAGCGGAACTGGTGGTTCCTGGGCCCGGGCGGGGTGGCCCGGCTCCGCGACCGGCACGTCACGCCCGAAGGGGCCCTGCTCCCCGACGCGGAACGGCGGCTGCACGAGAGCGGCATGTTCGCGCCCGGCCGGATCACCTCCTACGCGCTGACCGTCCTCACCAGCACCCACTGCAACCTGGGCTGCGGGTACTGCTTCCAGAACACCGCCCAGGACCAGGGGGGCGGCAGCCGGCCGCCCCGGATCGGCCGGAGCCGCCTGACCTCGGACACCATCACGGAGATCCTCGGCTTCACCGAGCGGCAGATGGCCGCCGCCGGCCTGGAGAAGCTCAGGATCCTGCTCTTCGGCGGGGAGCCCCTGCTCAACCCGCGCGGCTGTCTGGAACTGCTGGAGCGGGCCGCGGACATCGCGCCCACCTCCGCCTGGATGATCTCCAACGCCACGCTCCTGACCCCGCCCCTGGCCCGCCGGCTCGCCGGCCTGGGGCTGACCTCCGTCCAGGTCACCTTCGACGGCGACCGCGCCGACCACGACCGCATCCGGGTCGGCCGGGCGGACGGCGGCGCCACCTTCGACAAGATCGTCGGCAACATCGCCCGGGCCTCCGAGGCCACCGCGCTCCAGTGGACGCTGCGGGTGAACGTCTCCCAGGAGACCTTCCACGGCGTGGACGCCCTGATCGACCGGCTGGCCGGCGCGCTCGACCCCGCCCGGTGCACGCTGTACTTCGCCCGGATCGGCGACGTGGGGGTCGGCTACGCCAACAGCCTGCTGCACACGGGCGAACTCCCGGCCGCCTTCAGCCGGTGGCAGCGCCGGGCGCTCGACCTCGGCTTCACCGTGGGCCGCCCCGGCGCCCGCAAGACCTGCGTCACCTGCGGCCACACCGGCGGCCGCTACGGCGCGGTGGTGAGCGCGGACGGCACCCTGGCCAGCTGCTGGGAGACCGCGGGCAAGCCCGACTGGGAGGTCGGCACGGTCGGTGACGGCTACCTGCCGGGCGAGCGGACCCGCGACCGCTGGATCGCCTGCCAGGACCTCTACCGCTACGACGAGGACGCGCTGACCCTCGCGCGGTTCCGCGACTCCGTCGACACCGCCCTGCTCGACTACCTGCACGAGACGGGGCGCCTGTAGCCATGTCCTCCCCCCTGGAGCGGCTGTCCTCGGGCGCGCTCGGCTGGCTGGCCGCGAACCTGGACCACTTCGACCCGTTCTCCGCGGACGCCCGGTCCGCGGCGCCGCAGGGCAGGGCGAAGGCGGCGCTGGAACTGGCGCTGCTCTGCCACTGCGCGGCCCGGCCGGCCGGCCCTGCGGACGGACTGGACGGGGCCGCGGCCCTGGTCCGCGAGGTCTGGCAGGACCCGGCCCTGCCGCCGCTGTTCGCCGCCGTCCCCGCGTACGCGTCCGCGTACGGGCTGGCCTGCGCCGCACTGGCCCCGGACGGGATCGACGGCACGCAGGTCCGGGAGGCGCTCGCCGGGATCGACCCCGGGTTCCTCTCGCCGCGGGGGAAGTCCCCCTACCAGCGCATCGAGATCCGCCACTACGCGGACAAGGCCGGGGTCCCCCACACCGTCGAGCCGTACGCCGAACTCCTGCCGCACAGCCCGCTCCTCGCGCTCCGCCCCGCCGGGCCCGGGGACACCGCGTCGCCGGACGGGGCACCGCTCACCGTCCCGCAGGCGTACGCCGTGACGCACACCGCCTTCTACCTGGGCGACTTCGGCCGGACCTCCCCCGGGCTGACCGGGGACGCGTCGGCGCACGCCCTGGACCTGGTCGACCGGCTGCTGCGCCACTGCGTCGGGCACGACCTGTGGGACCTGGCCGCGGAGCTGGTCCTCACCCTGTTCATCCTGGGGCTCGATCCGCTGGACACGCCGTCCGGAGCCGCGGCCGTGGGCTGTCTGCTGCGGGCCCAGCGGCCCGACGGGGCCCTCCCCGGGCGGTCGGCGGCGCTCGCGGCGACGCCGTGCGCGCCGGGCCGGGAGTTCTTCCGCAGGGCGTACCACACGACCCTGGTCACCGCCCTCATGGCGCTGGCCGTCTCGTCGCCGAGGCCGTCGTGACACCGCGGCTGACCCTGATCAACCGCGACTACACCCGGCTCTGGGTCGGCCAGGCCGTGTCGTCCGTCGGGGACGCCGTCTTCAGCACGACGCTGGTGCTGTGGGTGGCCACCGTGCTGGCGAAGGACGAGCCGTGGGCGCCGCTCGCGGTCAGCGGCATCGTGATGGCGTCGAGCGTCGCCGTGCTGGTCGTCGGTCCGCTCGCGGGCGTGTTCGTCGACCGCTGGGACAAGCGCGCCACCATGCTGCGCTCCGAGGTGGTGCGCGGCGCGCTGGTCGCCGTGCTCACGGCCGCCGCCTTCCTGCCGGCCGACGCCCTCCCGGCCGGCGTCTGGCTCGGCCTGGTCTACGCGACCGTGCTCCTGCTCCACACGGCCGGCCAGTTCTTCTCCCCGGCGCGCTTCGCCGTCCTCGCCGACCTGGTGACCGGGGACGCCGACCGCGCGCGGGCCGCCGGCATCGGGCAGGCCACGGGCGAGACGGCCTGGATCGTCGGTCCGCCGCTCGCCGCACCGCTGCTGTTCGGCGCCGGGCTGCAGTGGGCCCTGCTCTTCAACGGGCTGACGTACGCGGTGTCCTACGCCGCGATCCGCGCCATCCGCGTCCCCGGGCCCGGCACGGCCGGCACGGCCGGCACGGCCGGCCCCAGACGGCCCGCCGGGCGGCAAGGGGCGGGGCTGCGGCGGGAGTTCGCGGACGGACTGCGCTTCTTCGCCGGCAGCCGGTTCCTGGTCGCGCTGCTCCTGCTCTCCGTCATAGGGCAGTTCGGGATCGGGGCGCTGGGCACCCTCAACGTCTTCTTCGCCACCGACAACCTCCACGCGGACGCCCGCCTCTACGGATACCTCGGCATGGCCATGGGGGCGGGCGGCATCGCCGGGGCGCTGGCCGGGGGCCGCGTGGTGCAGTGGCTGGGGGCGCGCCGGACCACCTGGACCGCCCTGCTGGTGAGCGGTGTGCTGCTGGTCGCCTACTCCCGGCAGACCTCCTTCCCGGGCGGTGTCGCCCTGCTCTTCGTGTTCACCGTTCCGCTCACCGTGCTGAACACCGCGATGTCGCCGCTGCTGCTCGCGGCGGCGCCCCCGGAGTACCGGGGCCGGGTGACGGCCGTGTTCTACCCGGTGACGCGGCTGGCGTCGATGCTCTCCGCGGCCCTGTCCGGCTGGCTCGCCGGATCCGTCCTGCGGGACGCCGGGGGCTCGCTCGGCGGGCTCCGGTTCGGTCCCGTCGACACGGTCATCGCCGCGTCGGGGCTGATCGTCCTCCTGGCCGGCTTCTACGCGATGGCCGCCCTGCCCCGCACGGAGGCCGCCGCCGGGCAGGACGCCCCGAAGGCCGCCCCCGCGCCGCACCCCGTTTCCCGGCCCGATCCCAGATGAGGGAGCAGCGAGTGACACCGGAGCCCCGCCGCTATCCGTACGCCGAACGGCAGGAAGCCGTCGAGGAGCTGCACGGCGTGCGCGTCCACGATCCGTACCGGGCGCTGGAGGACGCCGAGGCCGTCGCGACGCTCCGCTGGGCCGCGGAACAGGACGCGCTCTACGAGGCGGAACGGGCGGCCTGGGCGGACCTGGAAGGCTGGCGGGCCGAGGTGGCCGCGATCGACGCCGTGGACCGCGTACGGTCGCCCCGGGTCCGCGGCGACAGGACGTTCTGGCTGCGGCAGGACGCCGGCCGGGAGCACCCCGTGCTCATGGTGGCGGAGGCCGGGACCGAGCGGGTGCTGCTGGACCCCGTGTCCCTCGACCCGTCCGGACGCACCGTGCTCGACGCCTGGGAGCCCTCCGTGGAGGGCGACCTGCTGGCCTGCCAGGTGTCCCGGAACGGCACGGAGGACTCGCTGCTGCGGGTCCTCGACGTGGCCACCGGGAAGGTCGTGGACGGGCCGGTGGACCGGGTGCGCAGGTCGTCGATCGGCTGGCTGCCCGGCGGCCGGGCGTTCTACTACGTCAGGAACCTCGACCCGCGCCTGCACCCCGGCGAGGGGCGCTACCACCGGCGGGTGTGCCTGCACCGGGTCGGCACGGACCCCGCGACGGACGCCGTGGTCTTCGGCGAGGGGCGGGACAAGACCCAGTTCTACAGTGTTTCGGTGACCGCGGACGGCCGCTGGCTGGCCGTCACGGCCACGCTCGGCACCGGCCGCGGCACCGACCTCCACCTGGCCGACCTGTCGGCGGGGCCCCCCGAGCGCCCCGACCTGCGGCCCGTCCAGGAGGGCATGGACGCCGCCACCCGCCTGTACGCGGTGCCCGGCAGCGGCCCGCGGGACCCGGTGTGGCTGCGCACCGACCGCGACGCCGCCCGCGGACGCGTCGTGGCCTGCCGGCCGGCCGAGCTCCACCTGGGCCCCGGTGCCTGGCGCGAGGTGGTCCCCGAACGGCCCGGCGCGGTGCTGACCCACTTCACCGTGCTGTCCGGTCCGGAACCGGCGCACCCGCTCGGCCTGGCCGCCTGGACGCGGAACACGGTGGCCGAGGTGACCGTGCACGACCTGGTCGAGGGCCGGCAGGTCGGCGTGGTCCCGCTGCCCGGCACCGGCGCGGTCGGCGACTTCCGCGCCGGGACGCCCGGCGGCCACGAGGCCTACTTCGCCTACACCGACTTCGTCACGCCGCCGCGGGTGCTCCGCTTCGACGCCCGGACGGGCCGGGTGACGCGCTGGGAGCGCGACGCCCCGGACGCCGCCCCGGACGCCCCGGGCGTCGGCGGCGCGGTCACCCGCCAGGTGTCCTTCCCCTCGCGGGACGGCACGACGGTGCGCATGTTCGTGATCTCCCCGACCGGCCGCCCGGACGTGCCGCGCCCCGCGCTGCTCACCGGCTACGGCGGCTTCGGCAAGACGATGTCGCCCCGGTACCGCGCCCAGGTCCTCGCCTGGGTCAGGGCCGGCGGGGTGTTCGCCTGGGCGGGCCTGCGCGGCGGCGGCGAGGAGGGCGAGGCCTGGCACCTGGCGGGCAGCGGGAAGAACAAGCCGAACACCTTCGACGACTTCGCGGCGGCAGGCGACCACCTGATCGCGGAGGGCTGGACCGCGCCGGGGCGCCTCGCCGCCATGGGCGGCTCCAACGGCGGGCTGCTGGTGGGCGCCGCCCTCACCCGGGAACCGGAGAAGTACGCGGCCGTGGTGTGCTCGGCCCCCCTGCTGGACATGGTCCGCTACGAGCGGTCCGGGCTCGGGCCCAGCTGGACGCCCGAGTACGGCAGCGCGGGTGACCCGGCCATGCTGCCGGTGCTGTTCGGCTACTCCCCCTACCACCGGGTCACGCCCGGGACGGCCTACCCGGCGGTGCTGCTGGTCGCCGCGGACGGGGACACCCGGACCGATCCGCTGCACGCCCGCAAGATGTGCGCCGCGCTCCAGCACGCCACGTCGGGCACCGGTCCGGTGCTGCTGCGGCTGGAGCGCGGCGTCGGCCACGGCGACCGGTCCGCGTCCCGCGCGGTCGCCCTGCAGGCCGAGTGCCTCGCCTTCCTGGCCCGGCAGGTGGGCCTGCCGGCCCCGGTGCGTCCCGGTCGGGACACGGCCTGACGGCCTTCTTCGACGCGCTCTGCCGCGTCACCGTTCTCCTCCCTGCCGCCCGCTCGAAATCCGGGGCTGCCGCAGGCCCGCCCGCCTGAGCGCGATCTCGGCCAGGGCGGTGACGACTTCACGGTCACCGCGGCGCCAGGCGTCCGCGAGGCCACCCGGCGGGGCGGGGACCGCGCGGAGGTCGCCCAGTGGTCCTGTGAGGGCGCGCAGCGCGAGGAGATCGGCACCTCCGGGTGCGTCGAAGACGCTTCGGACGGTGGCGCTCCGGCGGATCCAGCGCAGGCGCGGAGGAAGCCACGCCAGGAGTACGAAGGCCACGGGGACGACGATCAGGACGACCGCGGCCAGGGTGGCCAACCGGCCGACGGCATCCTGCAGGGACTGTCCGGCGTCGGCGAGCCCGGTGCCGGCATCGGCCGCGGACTGGAACGGCTTCTTCAGGAGGCCGCCGACCAGTGGTACGTCCGAGGCTGATTCGCCGGCGTCGGCAAGGGCGTCGGCGAAGCCTTCGCCCGCGCTCTCCACCTTTCGTCCCGGCTCGGCCAGCAGCATGATCGCGTCGTGGACGGTCAGCGCGAACCACACCGCGCCGGCGATCACGACCAGGGCGGTCAGGTCCGCGAGGATCTGGCGGTTCCGCCGCGCTGGGGTCTGGGCATAGAGAAGCATCGGCTGCTCCGCTCCTGTTCCGGTCATGGCGTCGAGGGGCCGCCCCCGGCGCCGCCGGGCTCGGCCCGGTTGCTCGACCGTACGTCGGCCCCGGCCCTTCCACCGGTGTTCACGGGTACGAGTCCGCACCACGTCGCCCCCGCCGAACCGGATGGCGTCTCGTGGAACCAGTGGTTCCACGAGACGCCGCAGGGTTTCGGCTCAGCGCTTGAGCGTGAAGCCGAAGTCGCCGGCCGGCTTGCCGCTCAGCCGGACCACGGAGACGATCCGTCCTTCGGCGGCCAGCCGCTCGGCCTCCGCCCGCGGGAAGCCGAAGCCCTCGGCGATCAGCCGCAGCGGCCGGACCGGGATCCGCGCCGCGAAGCGGACCGAGACGTCGACGGCTTCGGCGCCGATGTGCATCGCCCCGCCGGTGTCCAGGCGCCAGGCGCCGTCCCAGTCGAGGGCGATGCGGTTGCGGCGCTGCAGAACCGGATCCCGGAGCAGCTCGGCCGCCAGGCCGGGGTCATTGCCGTGCAGCCGGTCCAGCAGCCCGGGCGGGACGGAGCGCACGTGCGCCCGCTCCAGGAACGTGAGCTTCGCCGTCGCACCGCAGCCGGTGCAGAGGACGAGGAGCCAGGCGTCGAGGAGCTTGTGGTTCGCGTTGACACGGAACTTGCCGTCCGCCCGGAACCGGACGGACGCGCACGCGTGGCAACGGCGCCGGACGAGGGGAAGGCAGGTGGGAGTGACCCACCAGGTCGTGAGCACAGGAGTACACCGGTATTCAGTGAGAAGTCCGCAGCAGGAAGCAGCGCGGCGCACAGGCGCGACGCGCGACAGGTCAGCTCTCGGGAGGACTCACAGGGTGTACAACGGCATGTCCTTGCCTGGACGACGTGGTTCGTCAGCACGGTAACGGCGGACGGCGGAGCAACTCCACCGGTTTTCGCCCGCCCGCCGGGCGAGGAGACCAGGACACGAAGGGGCGGGCGGGTCGAAGTGGCGCACGAGGAGGTCCGTGCCGGGGAGCACGGCCCCAGGCGCCTAGGTCAGCACGGGGGTGCCCAGTCCGGAGCCGCGCGCGTACATCCGTATCAGGTGCGGCAGTTCGTACTGGGCCGCGTGCGCGGTGACCTCGCCGCAGGGCGAGGTCACCACTCCGGCGTCGATGAGCGCCTCCACCACCCGTACGGCGTGCCGCTCGTCGCAGCCGAGGGCCTCGGCCGCCTCGGAAAGGCCGAAGGGGCCCTCCCCGGTGCCGGCGGCGAGCCGTCCCGCGTCCCGGCCCCACTCCTCGGGCAGCGCCTCCCAGCCGGGGGCCAGCCACCGCCGGACGGACACGTCTCCGGAGGTCAGTTCGTCGAGCGCCCCGGCGGGGTCGGTGAGCCGGTCCGCGAACTCCCGCAGCGGCAGGTGGCGGAGCACCGCGAGCCGCATCCCGCTCACCCGGACCGCGAGCGGCGACCCGCCGCAGGCCCGCACGATGCGCAGTGCGGCCTCCCGGTCGGCCCGTACCCGGCCCTGGCCGACGAGCCCCGCGAGCAGCTGCACCGACTCGGCGGTGCCGAGCGGCGGGACGGGGATCCGGTGCACGGGTGCCAGGCCGCCCAGCTGGCCGCGCGCGGTGAGCAGCACCCTGCCCCGCCCGCCGCACGGGAGCAGCGGCCGTACGGCGCGTTCGTCGGGCACGTCGTCCAGGACCACCAGCACGCGGTGCTCCGCCAGCCACTCGCGCCACGCCTCGGGCCCGGACGGCCCGGGCCGGCCGGCCCGTTCGCCGAGTTCCGCGAGGACGGCGGGCAGCGGGCGGGTGCGGCCGTCCGCGTCACGCAGGCCGACGCAGATCCGGCCGTCGGGGAACCGGTCGCCGAGGAGGTGGGCGGCCCGCACGGCGAGGGCGGTCTTCCCGGCCCCGGCGGGTCCCGAGAGCAGGGCGACGCGGCCGGCGTCCCCGTCCTCCAGGAGGCCGGTGAGGTGGCGCAGTTCCTCGCCCTGCCCGGTGAGGTCGACGAGGTCGGGCGGCAGGGCGGCGGGCGGCCGGACGGGCCGCGGCCGGGGGGCCGCGCCCGTCCCGGTCCGGTCGTCGCCGGCGAGGATCGTCCGGTAGCGGGCCGCCATGGCGCCACCCGGCTCCAGGCCCAGTTCCCGGGCGAGGAGCTGGCGGTAGTCGTCGTAGGCGGCGAGCGCCTCGGCCTGCCGGCCGGAGCCGCTCAGCGCGCACATCCAGGCGGAGCGCAGCCGTTCCCGGAGCGGGTGCCGCTCCACCAGTCCGCGCAGCCCTTCGGCCACCGCGGGTGCGCCGCCCAGTTCCAGCTCCGCCTCCGCCCAGCCCTCGTAGGCCGTCAGGCGGTGCAGTTCCAGCCGTTCGGCCTCCTCGGCGAGCCGGGGCGACTGCCGCAGGTCGTCGCCCAGCGGCGGCCCCTGCCACAGGTCGAGGGCCTGGCGCAGCAGCCGGGCGGCCGGGCGGGCCGACTCCCCTTCGGCGGCCCGCACCAGGGCGCGGAACCTCAGGAGGTCGAGCTCGTCGCCGGCCACGCGCAGCACGTATCCCGCGCCCGTGTGGGTGAGCCGCGGCCGGTCCGGGCCGTCGTCGCCGAGCAGGGCGCGCAGGGCGCTCACGTACACCTGGAGGTTCTTGCGGGCGGTACGCGGGGGCTCCTCCTGCCAGACCGCGTCGGTCAGCGCGTCGACGGACACCGGGCTGTTGGCCGCGCCGAGCAGGGTCGCCAGGACGACCCGCTGCTTCAACGGGCCGAGCGGCAGCGCCCGGTCGTCCCGGTGGACCGTGAGCGGGCCGAGGACGGAGAACCTCAGCGTGCCGGACGACGCTGCGGGCTGCGCGGACGGACGCGGCATCGGGCGAACCTCCGTGGGTGACGGGAGTCGGTCGGTCCGTTCGATGATCCGCGGCCCGTACCCGTCGCACATCGGTGCCGGGCCCGCAGAGTCGTGCCGCCCGTACCCCCGTCATGGGGGTCCGGGCCCCCATATAGCCGGGGGGAGCCCCCATCCCGGCGGCGGACGCACTAGGGGGTGTACGCGGACTCCGCCGACAGGGCGCACAGGGCCGAGCGGTCCTGGGAGCCGGTCTTGGCCATCAGGCTCGCCATGTGCTTCTCCACCGTGCGGGGCGAGATGCACAGGCTCTGGGCGATCTGCTGGTTGCCGGGGCGCTCCGCGAGCAGGACGAACACCTCGTACTCGCGCGGGGTGACGCCGGCGGTGCGCAGGCCCGCGGGGATCCGCTCGCGGCCGCCGCGGCGCTGCGGGACGCTGACCCCCGCCTGCCGCATGAGGGCCCGGCAGGCGCCGGCCACCGGCGGTACGCCCGCGTCGTGGAAGTACTCCTCGGCGGTCCGCAGCCAGGCGACCGGTTCCCCCCAGGAGTCGGCGAGCGCCGCCTCGGCGGTGAGCCGCAGGGCGAGGTGCCAGGCCTGCGGGAACACCGTCGCCGCCCGGCCGGCCCGTTCCACGGCGCGCAGCGCGCCGTCGGGGTCGCCGTCGCGGCCGCGCAGGACGGCGTCCGCCAGGTCGAGGAACATCCGGTTCCAGGCGAGCTGGCCGCCGGGGGAGGCCAGCGCCTCCCGGTGCGCCTCGCGGCCGGTGTCCTCGCCGTCGAGGACCCGCAGCAGGGGGCCGAGCCCGTAGCGGCCGCTGAGGTAGAAGAAGCTCGGGTGCTCCCGTTCCCAGGCGAGCGCGGCCTCGATCTCGGCCTTCGCCCGGTCCCGGTCCTCCCCCATCAGCGCGCCCACGGCCTGGCACAGTCCGCGCTGGAGGGGAACGAGCATGGACTCCTCGCCGCCCGCCCGGCGGAACCTGAGCAGGGCCTTCTCCTGGTCCCGGGCTCGTCCCCGGTGGGCGGCGAGCGTGGCGTCGACGAGGAGCAGGTAGCGGTGCGTCGAGAGGTTCTGGAGGCGGGCGCTGGCCTCCACCGACCGTTCGGTGATCTCCCGGGCCCGGTCCCAGCGGCCGCCCAGCACGCTCTGCATGGCGAGGAACCCGTCGACCGCCTGGAGCAGGGCCAGCGAACCGAGTTCGTGAGCCGCCGTGCGGGCGGTCTCCAGGCGGGTCGCCTCGCCGGTCCGCATGAACGCGTTGGTGCCGAGCCGCACGAGCGCCTCGGCCCGGTACACGGCGAGCCGGTGCTCCTCGGCGACGGCCAGCATCCGTTCCAGGCAGGCGTCGGCCTCGTCGAACCCGCGTTCCCGGGACAGCATGGCCAGCAGCTGCCACGCCTGGCAGGCCACCACGGGCCGGCCGCGCTCCTCCGCGGTGAGCGCGGCACACCGGGCGGAACGTTCCGCCTCTTCGAGCCGCTCGCGGCCGCCCTTGCCGCCCCGGCCGTCCCGTTCCGGCAGCAGCGCGAGGTGGCCCTCGACCACGGCGAGCGCCGCCTCCTGCTCCGGTCGGGGGGCGGCCCCGAGCAGGGCGCGGGCCGCCCGGATCCGGCGGCGCGCCTCCTCCTTCTGCTCCGCCATGGTCGCGACCCAGGCGACCTGCGTGTGCGCCTGGGCCCGTAATTCCGCGGCGAGCGACCCGGCGGGCACCGGCGGGAGGTCGTCGAGCAGTGCGGCCGCCTCGTCGAGCCGCCCGGACTCGGCCTGGGCGATGGCCAGCTGGACCGTGACCTCGTGCCGCTCCTCGTCGGACGCGAGGCCCCGGGCGCGCTCCAGGAGCACGGCGGCCGAGCCCGACGCGCCGGCGTCCAGCATCTGCCGGCCGACCTGGGCGAACTGCCGGGACGCCGCCACCCTGTCGCCCGCGGCCAGCCGGAGCGTGGCCACCAGCTGGCGCTGGTCCCCGGCGAGTTCGCCGGCGAGTTCCCCGGCGGAGTCCTCGATGGCCGAGGCCGCCCGGCGCGCCAGCGCGGCCTGCTCGGCGGGCGGCAGGGAGGCCCTGAGCGCGTCCGCGGTCAGGGCGTGGCGGAAGGCGTAGTGGTCGTGGGCGGCCCCGTCCGGGGCGATGATGCCGACCTCGGAGGCCGACCTGAGGTGGGCGAACAGGGCCCGGTCGTCGAGTCCGGTGACCGCGCGGAGGGCTCCGACGGAGAACCGGCCGCCGAGGGTCGCCGCGACGAGCAGCAGTTCGCGCACCGGTTCGTCGAGCCGGTCCAGCCGGCGCGCCCAGCTGCGCACCGCGCCCGCAGGCACCGTCGCCCCGCCCTGTTCCGCGAACCGCCAGCCGTCGCCTGCCCGGCTGAGCCGTCCGGTGTCCAGCAGGTCGGCCAGCAGCACCTCCACCAGGTACGGGTTCCCGCCGGCCCACCGCACGAGGTGCGCGTGCGCGGCCGGGGGCACCTCACCCGGTGCGGCGTCCAGGCAGGCGGCCGCCATGTCCCGTACGGCGGCGCCGTCCAGCGGCCCCAGCTCGCGCAGGGCGACGGTGTTGCGCAGTTCGGCGGCGAGGGCCAGGTCCAGCGCCGGGCCGGGGTCGGGGCGGAGGGTGCCGACCAGGAGGACGGGCAGCTCCGCCACGTTGTCGACGAGGTACTCGACGACCGCGATCGTCTCGGTGTCGGAGTCGTGCAGGTCCTCCAGGAGGATCACGCAGCCCCGCTCGCGGCCGAGCACCGCCAGCAGCCTGAGCAGCGCCTCGGCCAGTTCGACCAGCGATATCGCGTATCCGGGCGCCGCCGCGGCGGACCGCCATTCCGGTACGAGGCCGGCCAGCGCGGGCCGGTAGGGCTGGAGTTCCGGGTCGTCCGGGGCGCCCGCCGCCCGGAACCGGGAGGACAGCGCCTCGGCCAGCGGCCGGAACGGCACGACGAGCCCGGTGGAGGTGGCGCGGCCGCGCAGCACCGGCATGTCCCGGTCGTACGCGCGCAGGGCGGACTCGCCCGCCAGCCGCGACTTGCCGATCCCCGCCTCGCCGACGAGGAACACGGCCCGTCCGGCCCCTCTCCCGACGCTGTCCAGGGCCTCGTCCAGCACCCGTGTCTCGGCGTCCCGCCCCACGATGACCGACGACGTCGCTCGCATGGGCGCAGGCTACTTGACCTTGTTCGGGCACGGCAAAGGGCCGGGGAACCCCGGCCTCCGCCGCCCGGGCACGCCGCCGGGGCGGCGTGCCCGCCGTCCCGTCAGAACAGCGTGAGGGAGCCGGTGGTCCAGGGCACGTCGACCGAGAACGCCGCGGCGTCGGAGTCCGCCGACCGGAGCAGCCGGCTGCGCAGCCCCAGCGTCCCGCCCGTCCCGAACACGACCTCGCCGACCGGGTTCTCCTGGGCCGCGGTCTCGGTGCCGGCGCTGCCGTCGACGTACCTCACCGAGTCGTTGATCTGCATGGTCATCGTCCGTCCTTCGGGTCCGCGGGAGTGGAGTGGTGGTCGTGCCGGTCCGTGCGGTGGTGCGGTGGTGCGGTCGTGGTGCCCGGTGGGGGTCAGGCCGGGCCGGACGTGTGCAGGAGGAGCAGGGAGGGCACGCGGTCCGGGAACCCCGCCCGCAGGAGTCCGTGCCCGATCCCGGCCAGCCCGGTCAGCAGCCCGGGGTGCGCGACCCCGTCGGGGGCGCCGCTGCGGGCACCGGTCTCCTCGGCGGAGCCCAGGAGAGCTCCGGCCCGGCGGATCCAGTGCGGGCGCGCCTCCGGGACCGCGCCGTGGCCCAGGAGTTCGCACAGTCCGGCCTCGCCGTGGCAGAGGCTGTCGTCGGCGGCCGGCCTGTCCCGGCCCAGCTCTTCGACGGTCCTGCGGGACCAGGCCGCGAGGTGCGGGTCGTCCAGGGCGCCCGGCGCGTCCAGCACGGCGAGCGCGATGCCGGCGCGCCCCCGGCACCAGGCCGGGTCCCGGGCCTCGTGGCCCAGCGCCCCCCGGCCTCCGTCCGGCTCCGGGTCCCCGGCCACGGCCGCCCGCAGCGCGGACAGGCCCGCGACCCGGTACCGCCCGCCGCCGTCGCCCTCGCCCTTGCCCATGCCCATGCCCATGCCCTCGGCTGCGGCCTCGGCCTCGGCTTCGGCGAACCGCAGCAGGGCCCAGCCGAGCCCGGCGGCCCCCGTCGTGAAGCCCCGCCCCCCGGCCGTCGGGGTCGCCCCGGTCAGCCGGTCCGCGCAGGCCCGCGCGTCCCGCCAGACCTCCTGCGCCGCGTCCCCGGCACCGCCACCGGCCCGGTGCGCGGCCAGCAGGGCGACGAGCCCGCCCGCGACCCCCGCACCCACCCCGTACTCCTCCTCGGACCGGGCCGCCGCGCCCGCCAGCCGCAGCGCGGCCGACGCCCACGAGCCGACCTCGGGGTCGTCCAGCAGCCGTGCCGTCTCGGCCAGCGCGTACGCGATGCCGCCGAGGCCGGAGAAGGCCCCCGAGCCCACCGCGCCGAGGTCCTCGGGCCGGGCGCGCAGGGCGGCGAGCAGCCCGGGCACCGGCGCCAGGGCGGTACGGGCCGCCTCCGCGTAGTGCCCGGCCCCGGTGAGCGCGGCCAGCTGCGCCAGGAACAGGGCCGGCCCGGTGTACCCGCCCGCCAGGTCGGCCGGCATCGGGCCGATCCGCCAGTAGCGGTCGTCCAGGAGCTCCAGGCCGATCCAGTTGCTGCGCGGGCCCGCGCGGTAGGCGAGGGAGACCAGCCTGTCCCCGACGGACCGGGCCGCCGACAGCAGGCGCTCCGGCTCCGGGGCGCGTTCCGCCGTGCGGGTGCGCCGGTCCCGGGCGGGCCGGTGCGCGGGAGCGCGGGAGGCCGTCGCCATCGCGGCCCGCACGATCCACTCCTGGTCCTGCCGGTCGACGGTGTCCAGGGCGGCGAGCCGCGCGGCGACCCGGTCGGTCCCGGACCGGTCCGTGCGGCCGGCCGGCGGCCGCTCCGGCGTACCCCACAGCCGGTCGCGGCCCGGTCGGGCGGTGAACAGCGGTACGTCCCCCGCCCAGAGCTGGGCGATCTCCTCGTCCACCAGGCCGGGCGCGAGGACCCTGCCGAGCGCGTCGGTCCGCAGGGTCTCCAGGACCCGCTGCCGCTCGTCCGCGTCCTTCAGCAGAGCGGGGTGCGTGGACTCGTCGAGCATGGTGCTGTACACCCAGGTCGGCCGTACCAGGACCCGCACCTCGTCCTCGGCGAACGCCTTCAACAGGGCTGTCCCGTGCAGCAGTTCCTCCCTGGCCGCGGCGACCGCGGTGTACCCGGCGCGGAATCCGGCGCAGAGCGCCTCGACGTGGGCCGCCGGCTCGACGGGCCCGCCGTCCGCGAGGCGCGGCCGGTTGGCGGACTCGCCGAACCTCCCGGCCCGGCGCACCAGGCGCATCCGGTCGGTGCCGGCGTCGGCCCAGTCCGCCCGGACGACGGGCGACACCGCTTCGCGGCCGCCGCCGACCGCGGACACGTCCAGGGCGCTGTGGTCGCCCACCAGCAGTTGGGGCAGCAGCCCGACCCGGTACACGGAGTCGTGGAGCGCGCGGGCGGCGGGGTCCTCCGTGGCGGTGCCCGCCAGCGGCGGGTGGAACAGGGTCTCCACGTCGACCAGCACCGGGTGGGCGCCGACGGCGATCAGGTTCTCGTGGTGCAGGTCGGTCCCGTCGACCAGGTGGAGCAGCGCCAGCAGTGCGCCCTGGCGGCGGTAGAACGCCTCGACCTCCGCGGCCGAGGCGCAGGGCCGCGCGGCGACGAACTCCACCCACCCGTGGTCGCCGCGGTCCAGCAGCCGCAGCGTGCGCAGGTCCACGGAGCCGGGCAGCGCGTTGAACCAGTCGACGAGGTCGTTGAAGTGGCGGTGCACGGAGAGCGGCCGCGGCTTGTACACCAGCCGGGTCCCGTCGGCGAAGCGCAGCAGCATCACGCTCCGCCCGCCCCGGTGGCCGTCGCCCGCGCCCGGCTCGATGCCGACGAGCGGCCCGGGATCCCCGCCGGACCCCGCCAGCAGGCCGGCGGTCAGGGGGCCGTGGTCGTCGGCCAGCCGTTCCAGCGCCTCCGCGACGGCGTCCGCCGCGTCGAGCGCCGCCCGCCCCAGGATGCGCGCCAGCACCGGCCGGCCGGCCAGCAGCGCCGTCAGACCGCGCCGGGACGCGGTACGCCCCAGGAAGTCCCGGAACCGGGCCCGCGTGTCGTCCCCCGCGAGCCGCCCGGCGCCGCGCGCCTCGTACAGCTCCAGTACGAGCGTCCGCGCCGCGGCCCGCGCCAGCCTGCCGCCGAGGTGCCGTTCCAGGTCCTCGCGTACGGCGGTCAGGTCCACCAGCCCGCGCACCCGCCCCGACACGCGCCGCTCCAGCCGCTCCCCCGCGCGGACGGTGAACGGCCGCAGCACCCACTCGAAGCCGCTCAGCCCCGGATGGTCCCCCTCGGGCGCCACGGCCTCCGCGGGCGCGGCGGCCGTCGCCGCTTCGGCGAACGCGGCCCAGTCCGGCCGCCCCCGACCGCCGCCACCGCCGACGAGCCCGGCCTCCCACCACCGCCCGACCGCCGACAGCGAGCCCCCGTACCGCCCCTGCCCAGCCACCATCGCCCCTCCTCGACCCCGCCCCGCCGCACCGCTCCGCGCCACGCACGATCCTGGTACGCGGGGTGCCCCCGCACATGGGGGCGGGCCCCCCATGTTTTCCACCCCGCCGCGGTCCGGACTCCGGCGGGCCTCCGGCGGGCCGTGCAGTTCCGTTCCCCGCCGTGCCGTTCCGTGCCACGCCGGGGGGCGTTCCCGTCGGATACCGGTCGCATGCCGCCGCCGAACCGGTTCCATACCCGCCGCTCCTAGCGTCCGGTACGACCGCCCCGGCCCGCCCCCCACCACCCTCGCGAGGAGACCCCGTGCTCGAAGGCTTCGGCGAAGCGCTCGCGGACCGGGAGTACTACCTGCCGCTGACCCGCGTGGCCGACCCCGGGCCGCGCTTCGCCCCCGCGGAGGTGCCGCCGGGCATGCACGGCTCCGCACGGGGCATCTGGACGGTCTGGGGCGTGCCGCGGACCGGACTCGCCGGGCAGGGCTGGAAGATCCACGTGTCGGCGCGGCTGGACCGCGCACAGCACGTGCTGGACACGGTCGCCGGGATCTGCTTCTCCGAAGGCGTGCCGTTCAAGCACCTCAGCGCCCGGCTCTTCTTCCTGTTCCTCCATCACAAGCACGCCGGGCGGGCCCAGTCGGGCAAGTTCTGCGCCGTCTACCCGCCGGACACGCGGACCGCCCGCCGGCTGCTGGAGCGGCTGCGCGACGCGCTCGACGGGGAGGAGGGGCCGTACGTCCTCACCGACCGGCGCTTCCGCGACTCGCGGACGGTCCACTACCGCTACGGCTCCTTCGGCGGCCGCAGCCGGCTGCTGCCCGACGGCACCCGGGAGGGACTGGTCCGGGACGGCTCCGGCCGCGAGGTGGCGGACCTGCGGCTGCCCGCCTTCCACCTGCCCCCGGGGATCACGGACCCCTTCGTCGAGGAGGAGGAGCGGCCGCACGCGGGCCCGATCCTGATCCGCGACTACGAGGTGACCGGCGCGGTCCGCCTGGGCAACGCCGGCGGCGCCTACCTGGCCCGGGACCGGCGGACCGGCCGCACCGTCTTCGTGAAGGAGGCCCGCGCCCACAACGGCCTGGTCTTCGACGGGACCGACGCGCAGGCGCGGCTGCGGCACGAGTACCGCGTGCTGCGCGCCCTGCACGCGGCCGCCCCCGGGGTGGGCCCGGAGCCGCTGGAGCACTTCACGGAGTGGGAGCACGACTTCCTCGTCACCGAGTACGTGGCGGGGCAGCCCCTGGTGGCCTGGCTGAGCCGGTCCTCCCCGCTGGCCCGCGCCGACCGCACGGCCGGGTCCGTCGCCGCCTACTACGAGGAGTGCCGCCGCCTGCTGGCGGGGCTGGACGGCGCGCTGGAGCGGCTGCACCGCGCCGGCTACCGCTTCGGCGACCTCAGCCTGGGCAACGTCCTGGTCACCCCGTCGGGCGGGGTCCGGCTGGTGGACTTCGAGGCGGCCTCGGCGCTGTCCGGGCCGCCCTCCCCGATGGGCACCCCGGGGTTCACGCCGCCGCCCGGCCTGGTCCGCGGCGATCCCGATCCGCTGCTGCGCGACCGGTACGGCACGGCGGCGGTCGCGCTGGCCTTCCTCGCGCCGTTCAACGAGACCGCCGAGCACGCGCCCGGCAACCTGGCGCTGCTGCGCCGCGACCTGGCGGACGCGGCTCCGCCGCAGGACCTGTGGCGGCGGGCGACCGCCTTCCACCTGCCGCAGGAGCCGGTACGGGACCGGACCGGGGACGGTCCCGGCCGGCCGCCCTCCCCCGCCGAGGTGGACGCCGATCCGCGGGGCTGCCTCAGCCGGCTGGCCGGGGAGGTCGCGGCGGGGCTGCTGGAGACGGCCGACGCCGGCCGGCCGGACTGGGCCTTCCCGCCCTCGCCCGAGGCGTTCCGGACCAACAACGTGTGCCTGGCCTACGGCACGGCCGGGGTGGTGCACGCCCTGCGGTACGCCGGCGCCGGGGTGCCGGAGGAGATCGTCGAGCGGCTGCGCCGCGACACGCTGGCGCTGCGCGACGCGCTGCCCCCCGGCCTGCTCGTCGGCTCGGCCGGCATCGCCCCGGTGCTGGCCGGCCTCGGCAGCCGGGACGAGGCCGTCGACCTGCTCCGGGACGCCGACCGCCACCCGCTCACCGCCGCCTGCGGCACGCTGGCCGGCGGGCGGGCCGGGGTCGGCCTGGGCTGGCTGGCCCTGCACCGGCTGACCGGCGACAGCGGCCACCTGGAACGGGCCGCCGCCGCGGGGACGGCCCTGCTGCGCACCCCCGACCTGCCGGCCGTCCTCGGCGGGCACGACGCCCGGGGCCTGCTGCACGGCCGCTCGGGACTCGCCCTCTTCCTCCACCGCCTGGCCCGCGAGACCGGCGAGGCCCGCTTCCTGCAGGCGGGGCGGCTGCTGCTCCACCAGGAGCTGGACCGGGTCTTCCCGCTGGCCGACGGCGCCCTGTCCGTCTCCGACGACGCGCGGCACACCCGGGCCATGCCGTACCTGGCCACGGGCGCGGCCGGGGTGGCGGCGGTGCTCACCCGCTACGTGGCCACCGCGCCGGACGAGCGCTGCGCCGCGGCGCTGCCGGGGCTGGTCGCGGGCATCCGGGTCTCCTGCGCCACGAAGGAGGCGGGCCTGTACCGGGGGCTGGCCGGGCTGGCCTGGTTCCTGGCCGGGCACGCCGAGCTCACCGGCACGGACGCCGCCCGCTCGGACGCCGTGCGCGCCGCGACCGGCCTGCTGAAGTACGCGGTCCCGTACCGGCGCGGCGTCCGCTTCCTCGGCGCGGGCTCCCAGCGCTACACCGCCGACCTGTCCAGCGGCGGGGCCGGTGTCCTCCTGGCCCTGCGGCGCCTGCTGGCCGGCCCGCTCCTGCCGCCCGCCGGGCGGGATCCGGCGGGCCGTCCCCCTGAACTCCCGGGCACGGCGGCGAGCGGCCGCGCGCCCGGGTGAGCGGTCACCGACCGGTCCGACCCCGACGACAAGAGGAGAACACCATGAGCCAGATCCTCGCGCTCCAGTCCCTGGACACCGAGCCGGAGGCCCAGTCCCTCCCGCCCTGCTTCAGCGTCGCCTGGAGCATCAGCGACATCTTCCCCGAGCCGATGTAGCCGGCCGGCACCCGTGAGGGCCGGGACCGGTGGCGCCGCCACCGGTCCCGGCCCGGTGCGTTCGCGGGGCGCGGTTCAGAAGTCGAAGACCTTGCCGGTCGCGAGCGTCAGCAGGCAGTCGTTCGCGTAGACGTGCCGCCAGTGGACCGCGCGTCCCGCGTAGGTGCCGTCCGCGGTGACGGTGACCTGCGAGGAGTCGTTCGAGCAGACGGCCGTCTCCTGGCCCGGCAGCCGGTCGAGGTCGCCGTCGGCGGCGGCCAGGTCGGCGCAGGCCGCTTCCCGGTTCGGATGGTGCGGAGCCCGTCGGGCGGGGCAGTCGAGCCAGACGGAGGCGTTCCTCCCCGGGCCGCCCACGGCACGGGTGACGGTGAGCCTGACGTGGGCGTCGGCGGGCGGCGGCGGGGTGGCGGCGGCCGGGAGGGCGGCGGCCGGGGCGGCGGTGGCGAGAACCGCTCCGAGGGCGAGGGCGATCTTCTTCATGGGCGGTCCAACGCGGCCGTCCCCGCCGAGGTCACCCCGCAGGGGGCGGGGAGCACCCGGCGGCGTGAAGAGGCGCATAAGTCCCTTGTGCCGGGTGTTCCCCCTGGAGTGGGCTGTCCCCCATGAAGACGAGAAGCGTCGCGGCACTGACCGCGGCCCTGGCCGTGGCGCCCCTCCTGGCCGCGGGCGGAGCGGGGCAGCGCGCGGTGGCCGCCGGTTCCGCTGCCGCCGATTCCGTTGCCGCGGGTTCCGCGGCCCTCGCCGAGCCGGCGCTCCTGCACGGCGTCGACCTGGACTCGGCGACGATCCCCGAGTTGCAGGCGCGCATGGAGCGCGGGTCCCTGACCTCGTCGGAGCTGACCCTCGCGTACCTCCGGCGGATCAGGGAAGTCGACCCGAAGGTCAACGCGGTGCTGCGCACCAGCCCGGCGGCCCTGCGGGAGGCGGCCGCCAGTGATGCCCGCCGCCGCCTCGGAAAGGCGCGCGGACCCCTCGACGGCATCCCCGTCCTGCTGAAGGACAACGTGGACACGCGCGACATGCCGACCACGGCCGGCTCGCTGGCGCTGGCCGGAAGTCCGCCGGCCCGGGACGCGGAGCTGGTCGGGAGGCTGCGTGCGGCGGGCGCGGTGGTCCTCGGCAAGGCCAACATGTCCGAGTGGGCCAACTTCCGTGCGGCGAAGCCCACGTCCGGCTGGTCGGCGGTGGGCGGCCAGACGCACAACCCGTACGTCTTGGACCGCAACCCGTGCGGGTCCTCCGCGGGCTCGGCCGCCGCGGTCGCCGCGTCGCTGGCCCAGGTGGCGGTCGGCACCGAGACGGACGGCTCCATCGTCTGCCCGGCCGGGATGAACGGGGTCGTCGGCCACAAGCCCAGCCTCGGGCTGGTCAGCCAGTCCGGCGTGGTGCCCATCTCCGCCGAGCAGGACACGGCCGGCCCGATGGCGCGCAGCGTCGTCGACACCGCCATCGCCTTCTCGGTGCTCAGCGGGCACGGCGCGGCGGGCGCAGACGGCGCCTTCGGCCTCACGGAGGCGGACCCGCGCGCCGGCGGTCTGCGCGGCAAGCGGATCGGCCTGTGGCGGCTCCCCTCGCTGGGCGCCGGGGTGGACGCCCTGATGACCCGGACCGCGGAGCGGCTGCGTACCGCCGGCGCGGAGGTCGTGGAGGTGACCCCGCCCTACCAGGACCGGCTCGCGGAGCTGGAGTTCCCGGCCCTGCTGAGCGAGTTCCACCGGGACGTCGACGGCTATCTCGCCTCCCGCGGCGGGCCGCGCGACCTCGCCGGGCTGATCGCCTTCAACCGTGCGCACCCGGCCGAACGGACCTGCTTCGCCGGCCAGGAGCTGTTCGAGCAGGCCCTGGCCGCGCCGCCGACGACGGACCCGGGCTACCGGGCGATGCGCGCGGAGCTGAAGGACCTGGCGCGGCGGTCCATCGACGAGACCATGGCCGCCCACGCGCTGGACGCCATCGCCTCCCCGGCGAACCCGCCCGCCTGGACGACGGACTGCGCGCGGGGCGACAACGACGTGATCCCGTCCTCCACCCCGGCCGCCGTGGCGGGCTACCCCTCGCTGTCCGTGCCCGCCGGGTTCGTCGGCGAACTGCCGGTCGGCCTGCTCCTGATGGCCGGGGACCGGCAGGACGCCCGGCTGCTGTCGCTGGGCGGGGCGGTGGAGCGCCGGCTGGACGCCCGCCGCGCACCGCGGTACCTGCCCGCGTCGGCATCCGGTACCACCGGCCGGGACGCGCACCGTGTGGGCTGAGGAGCTCCGGCGGGCCACCGCGTTCCTGTCGGGGTTCGCGCGCCGGCAGGCCGGGCGGGCGCGGGAGCTGCCGGGCGGTTTCGCCGTGTTCGACGACCGTTTCGCGGACTCCTGGTCACACAACCAGGTCGTGGTCGAACGGGCGGGTGCGGATCCGGCGGCCCTGCCGGACCTGGTGGACGAGGCGATGGCCGGGCGGCCGTTCCGCATCGTCTCCGTCCTGGACGACGGCTACGGCCGGGCGTGCGCCGGACACCTGCTGCGGGCTGGCTACCGCCACCACACCTATCTGGTGATGCTGCACACCGCCCCCGCCCCCGGTCCGCCGGCCGAGGACGGGCACACGGTCGGGGAGGTGGGACTGGAGGAGATCCGGGAACCGCTGGCGGCCGAGTGGCGGACCTCGATGCCGCGGGCCGGCGAGGAGGTGATCCGCATGCTGGTGGACCGGCACGTGACGCGGAGCCGGGGCGCCGAGCAGGTCCGTCTGCTCGGCTCCCGGACGCCGGACGGGGGCGTGGCCGCCTGGACGGACCTCTACCTGGAACCCGGTACCGGGATCGCCCAGGTCGAGGACCTGATGACCGCCGAGGGCCACCGGCGCCGCGGCCACGCCGACGCGGTCCTCGCCGCGGCGCTGCGCCGGGCGGCGGACGCCGGCTGCGGCACGCGTTTCCTGACCGCCGACGCCGAGGACTGGCCGCGCCACTGGTACGTGCGGCGCGGCTTCACCGTCATCGGGCGCTGCCACGGTTTCGAACGCGTCAGCGCGCCGTCCTGACTAACGCGCTTCGGCGGTCTTGTCCGTCGTGGTGCCGCCCTCCTCCTGGGGCTGCGGGTCGGCGGGCGGCTCCGGGACGGGAGGGGTGCGGACGAGGAGCGCGACCAGCACGGTCAGTGCGCCGAGCACGGCGCCGACGCCGAAGCCCCACCGCACGCCCGTCGCCAGCGCGCCGGTGGCGTCGGCGCCGTCGGCCGCCGCCGAGGCGGCGTGTCCCGTCATCACGCTGATGACCAGGGCGGTCCCGGCGGCGGCGGAGACCTGCTGGAGCGAGCCCAGGATGGCGGAGCCGTGCGGGTAGAGGTGCGGCGGCAGGACGGACAGGCCCGAGGTGAAGACGGGGGTGAAGACGAACGCCATGCCGGCGCTCAGGGCCACGTGCAGGGCGAGCACCAGCCACGGCGAGGTCCCTTCGCCCGTGAGGGCGAACAGCGCGAGGCAGACCGCCGTGAGCACGGCCCCCGGTACGACCAGGCGCGGGGCGCCGAGCCGGTCGTAGAGCTTGCCGACCTGCGGGCCGAGCAGGCCCATGGTGAGGCCGCCGGGGATCAGGAGCAGGCCGGTCTGCAGCGAGGTGAGGCCGCACACCTCCTGGAGGTAGATGGGCAGGAGGATGAACGCGCCCATGAGGCCCATGAAGGACAGGCACATCAGGGCGAGTGCCACGGAGAAGTGCCGGAAGGTGAAGGTGCGCAGGTCCAGCAGCGGTGTGGACGAGCGCTGCAGTGCCAGCTGCCGCCAGGCGAACAGCGCCACCAGCACGGCGCCCACCACGGTCGTGACGGCCGGGGACACGGGTGCCTGGGAGGCGTCCCCGGCGCCGAGCTCGCTCAGCCCGTAGACCAGGGCGCCGAAGCCGGCCGCGGCCAGCGGGACGGACGGCCAGTCGATCGGGCCGGCCTGCGGTTCGCCGATGTTGACCAGGGTCCGCCGGCCGAAGAGGGCCATGGCGGCCGCGATGGGCAGCACGGCCAGGAACAGCAGGCGCCAGCTGCCCAGCTGGAGCAGCACACCGGAGACCGCGGGGCCCAGGGCGGGCGCGACGGAGATGACGAGGGTGATGTTGCCCATGACGCGGCCGCGGTCCTGCGGCGGCACGAGGGTCATCAGCGTCGTCATGAGCAGCGGCATCATGACGGCGGTGCCGCTGGCCTGGATGACGCGGGCGCCCAGCAGGACGGGGAAGGCGGGCGCGGCCGCGGCCAGGGCGGTGCCGATGAGGAACAGGGTCATGGCGAGGCCGAAGGCGGTCCGGGTCGTCACGCGCTGCAGGAACCACCCCGTCACGGGGATGACGACGGCCATGGTGAGCATGAAGGCCGTGGAGAGCCACCCGGCGGCCGCCGCGGTGACCTCGAACTCGCGCATGAGCCTCGGGATCGCGTTGACCATGATCGTCTCGTTGAGGAACACGACGAACGTGGACAGCACGAGGACCCGCAGCACGGCGGTGACGCGGGCGGGCGGGTGGGCGGGAGGTGCGGGGGGTACGGACATGGTGCCTTCCGTCGGGTGAGCTTCCTGTGCACGTGGCCGGTCACGAGGACAGACCGCGGCGGCGGGAGGAACTCATCGGTGTCACCCGATCCTCTCGGCACGCCCGCCGGAGCTCAAACCATTTTGTCGGCCCGGACCGGCCGGGCCGGACCCCCTGGACTCCGGGCCGGCGTCAGGGGCCGGTCTCGAACTCGGGGGCCTTCAGGTCCTTCAGGCACTCCGTGTCCGGTGCGGCCGGGTCGTCGAAGAAGGAGGCGGTGATCTCCTGGGCGCACTTCGACGTCGCGAAGACCACGTGGGGTTCGTAGGGGACCGTCACGACGTGGGCCCTGCTCAGGGTCCGTGCCACGTACGGGCCGTTGTCCGCGCCGGTCTGGGCGTCGAAGCCGCCGGAGAGGGCGAGGGTGGGGATGTCGCTGTTCGTGGTGTCACGGATCGAGGACGGCGCCGGGGGGACCTTCCAGACGTCGCAGTCCGGCCGGAGGGAGTTGAGCTGCGGGGCCTGCGCCTGTACCGAACGGGGGAAGGAGGGGAACGCCTCCTGGCCGCCCTTGAGCGCCTGGTCCTGGGTCTCGAAGGGGATCCACTCGCTGCAGAAGACCCCGTAGACGAGCCCGTGGGAGGTGGCCCCGATGGCCTGGGGAGCGAGCCTCCATCCCGCCCACTGCCGCGCGATCCGCTGCGGTTTGCCGTGCGCCAGGTCGTCGAGGGCGCGGGGCACCTCGGTCGCGGTGTGGGTCGCCGAGGTCAGCCAGGTCACGAGGGCTCCGCCGTCCAGCACGACCTTCACCGGCTTCGCCTGGCCGGGGACCGTGACGGTGGTGGTGACGGGTTCGGCTTCGAGTTCCCGGACGAGGCGTTCGAAGGTCGCCGACAGGTTCGGGTAGCGGCCGGCGCAGGCGGGCTGCTCCGCGCAGGCCTTGAACAGGCCGTCGAAGCCCTGCCGGGCGCTGCTCCAGGCCGTGGCCGAGCCGCCCCTGGAGGGCGGCAGGATGCCGTCGAGGCCGACCGCCCGGATGCCTTCCGGGTGCAGGCGCATGTACACGAGCGCCAGGTGGGTCCCGTAGGAGATGCCGAAGACGTTCCACTCCTTGAGGCCCAGCGCGGTGCGCAGGTCCGCGAGGTCTGCGGCGCTCTCGACGTCGTTGTACGCGCTGAGGTCGGCGCCGAGGGCGGCCAGCCGGTCGCGGCACGCCTTCGTGGCCTGGACGTGCAGGGTCTCGGTGGACGCCGCGTCGTAGGGGAGGCCGACCAGGCTCGCGTTGAACTCGTCGACGTTGGGGCAGGTGAGTGCCGGGTCGGCCGAGTAGGTGCCCCGCTGGGACATGAGGATCACGTCGCGGTCGCGGTTGAGGCCGCCGTCGACCGCCATCTTGGCCTCGCCGACGGCGTCGTCCCCGGGCCCGCCGGCGAGCCAGACGATCGGGTCGGGCTCGGGCTGGGCGGCCTTCGCCGGTATGACCGCGACGCCGAGCTCGATCGTGCGGCTGCCGGGCCTGGTGCGGTTCTCGGGCACGGTGAGGGTGCCGCAGCGGGCCCCTTCGAGTTCCGGGACGGGGTGCTGGGTCTTCGGGCAGGGGCCCGGTTCGTAGCTCGCGTCGCCCGCCTTCCCGGCGGCCGTTCCGATCGGGCCTCCGGTGTCGTCCCGGGCCTGGGCCGGTGCGGCCAGCAGGCCGGTGAGGAGCAGTCCGGTGGCGGCTCCGGCCGCGCCGGCGCGGATCCGGCGGGCGGTGCGGCGGCGGGGTGCGTGGTGGGAAGTCATCTGCCCTCCCGGTCACTTCGGGGTGATCGTGAACGGCGCCGGCGTGAGGCCGGCGACGCAGCCGGTGTCGGGTGCGGTCGGACGGGCGAGGAAGGAGGCCAGCACCTGCTGCGCGCACTTGGACTGGGGGACCACCCAGTGCCCGATCCCGGGGATCAGCACGGAGGTGGAGCGGGACAGGGTGCGGGAGGCGTCCTTCGCGTAGCTCGCCCCGGTCTTCATGTCGAACGTCCCGGAGATGACGAGCGCCGGTACGGAACTGACGGTGGCCACCCGGTGCCGGGCCGCGTTGTCCGCGACGTTCCAGACCTTGCACACGTCGTACTCGAAGGGCAGTTGCGGTGTCTGCGCCAGGACCGTCTCCGGCCAGCCGGGGAAGGCCTCGCGTCCGGCGGCGAGCACGTCGGGTTCCGAGGTGCCCGGGACCCACTCGGCACACGCCACCGACTGGGTCAGGCCGTGTGCGGACAGCCCGACGGGCTGGACGGAGCCCTTGGCGCGGCCCTGGGCGAAGCGTTCGGGGTTGCCCCGGCCGAGCTCTTCCAGGGCGGCCGGGAGGTCGGCGGGCCTGACGTTGAAGCCGACCATCATGTTCAGCAGGGCTCCGCCGTCGAGGACGACCTCCACCGGGTTCCCGCCGCCCGGCGGGCGGGCGTTCAGGGTGAGGGGGTTCGCCTCCAGCTTGGCCACCTGTTCGTCCAGGGTCTTGTCCAGGCCGGGGTAGCGGCTCTTGCAGGCGGGCTGGGCCGCGCAGGCGGCGAGGACGGTGTCGAGTCCCTCACGGGCACTGCTCCAGCCCCAGGGCAGGATGGTGACCTGCGGGGGGCTGAGCGAGTCGATCGCCAGGGCGCGGATGCCCTGGGGGTGCAGGCGCAGGTAGGCGAGGCCGAGGTTGGTGCCGTACGAGTACCCGTAGACGTTCCACTGCGGGATGCCGAGGGCGGTGCGCAGGTCGGCGAAGTCGGCGGCGTTCTCGGTGGTGTTGTAGGAGCTCAGGTCGGTACCGTCGGCCGTCAGGCGGTCATGGCACTCCTGGTACGCCTTCAGCATGAGCTGCTTGGCCTCGGGGGCGTCCCAGCCGAAGCCGACGGTCTTGCCGTCGGCCCGGTCGACCTCCGGGCAGGCCAGGTTCGGCTGGTCGTAGAGGTTTCCGCGCTGGGCCATGACGATCAGTTCGCGGTCCTTGTTGAGGCCGGAGTCGATCAGGAAGGGGATGTCGTCGAAGACGTCCTCGCCGGGGCCGCCCGCCATGAACACCACCGGGTCCGGGGCGGGCTCCGCCGAGGCGGGCTCGATGACCGCGACGGCGAGCCTGATGGTCCGGCCGGCGGGGCGGGCCCGGTTCTCGGGGACCTCCAGGTACCCGCAGCGTGCCGTGCTCAGCGCCTCGATCGGCTCGGGCGTCTTCGGGCACGCGCCGGGCACGAACCGTGCCGAGGGCGCCGCGGGGCCGGTCCCGGCGGCGGTGCCCTGGGCCGGGCCGAAGGCCGACAGGCAGGCGAGGGCGGCCGCGGCGGCGGCCGCGTGCAGGGTGTGCTTCGTCATACCGGATCCCGCTCCTCGGCCGACGTCCCCGAGCTCGGCGGTGCGGACGGAACGCACACGACCGACGCTACCGCCCGGTCGGGGCCGCTGCACTCCGGCCGCGCGTCACCGGTCCTGGATGCGCCGGAAGGGGTGCTCCGCCTCCAGCTGGAAGGCGATCTCCAGCAGGGTGCGTTCGGCGCCGGGGCGGGCGGAGAACATGACGCCCACGGGCAGTCCGTCCGGTGTGGTGCCCGGTGCGGGGAGCGAGAGCGACGGGGTGCCGACGACGTTGTCGACCGGGGTGAAGGCCACGTAGGAGAGGATCCGCTCGATCAGCGTCGGGTAGGGGACGGCGGGGCTGAGGTGGCCGATCGGCGGGGTGGTGCGGGCGAGCACGGGGGTGAGGACGAGGTCGAGCCCGCGGAAGGCGGCCGCGTACGCCTCCTTGGTGCGCCCCAGCCTGCGCAGCACCCCGGGGGTGCGCCGCCAGTTCTCCAGGTAGGTCTCGCGCAGCCCCCGGCTGAGGGCGTCCATGCGGTTGCGGTCGAAGCCCGGGCCGAGGGTGCGGCCCGTGACGCCGATGAGGAAGGACAGCATGCCCCAGTAGGTGAGGAAGTCGTCGGTGAAGGCGGGGTCGATGGCCATCTCCACCGGCTCCACGGTGTGCCCGAGCCCCTGGAGCGCGGCCACGGTGGCGTCGACCGCCGCCCGGGTGGCGTCGTCGGACCGGACGCCGTTCGGCGAGTCCGCGAGGAAGCCGATGCGCAGCCGCTGCCCGGAGGGGCCTTCGGCCAGGCCGACGGGCGGCAGCGCGGGGTTGCGCCGGTACGTCTCGGCGGCGGCCAGGAAGGCGGCGGCGTCGCGTACGGAGCGGCTCACGACGCCGTCGCAGACGAGGTCGAGCGGGAGCCGGCGGCTCTGGTCGTTCGGCACGACGCGGCCGCGGGTCGGCTTGAGGCCGACGAGTCCGCAGCAGGCGGCGGGTATCCGGATCGAGCCGCCGCCGTCGTTGGCGTGCGCGAGGGGCACCGCGCCGGCGGCGACGAGGGCCGCCGCGCCGCCCGAGGAGCCGCCCGCGGAGTGGCCGGTGTGCCAGGGGTTGCGGACGGGTTCGGCGTCCTCGTACTCGGTCGTGGGGCTGAAGCCGAACTCGGGCAGCCGGGTCTTGCCCAGCACGGTGACGCCGCTGCTCAGCAGCTGCCGGGCGAAGGGGGCGTGCCGCCGGGCCGGGGTGGGCCGGAAGGCGGTGCTGCCGTGGCCGGTGGGGAGGCCCTGGTAGTCGGTGTTGTCCTTGACGAAGGTGGGCACGCCCGCGAAGGCGCCGCCCGCCGCCGGGGAGGGGGCGGGGGTGTCCGCGTACGCCTGGACCGCGTTGAGGCGGTCCTCGACCGCGCGGACCCGTTCCCGCGCGTCCCGGGCGGCCTCGGCGGCGGAGACCTCGCCCCGCCGGATGGCCGCGGCGAGGCCGACGGCGTCGTGCTCGCCCAGGGCGTCGTCCCGGAACGCGTGCACCCTGGTCCGGTCGTCGAAAGTGGTCACCGTTGATCAGCCCCCGCCGTGTGAGTGGTCGCCCGCCATCATTGCCTACCGAGAAGTAACACGGGAGGGGTTCTACGGGGTTCGCCGGCCGGCGGGCCTCAGCCGCCGGGCTCGGCGGCCGCGATGGCGGCGAGGGCGGGCCGGCGGGCGGCGAGGCGGTCGAGCAGGGAGCCGCGGTGGTCCGGTGCCGTCGCGAGGTCGATGGCCGTCCAGGCCATGAGCAGGCCCCCGTCGAGCACGGCGCGGTCGGCCTGGGCGGTGACCCCGTAGCGGGTGAACTCCGGGTTGTGCATGATCGCGTCCCCGCAGTCGTAGCCGATCATCGGGTGGATGGTGGGCACGAGATGGGAGACGTTGCCCATGTCCGTCGAGCCGCCCCGCAGGGTCGGGTCCAGGTCCTGGACGCGGCGTCCGAGATCGCGGGCGGCGGCGAGGTAGCTGCGGCCCATCGCGAAGTCCTGGCGCAGGTCGGCGTAGTCGTTGCCGACGGTCTCCAGGGCGAGTTCGGCTCCGGTGGCCAGGGCCCCGGCCTCGAAGCAGGCCCGTACGCGGGCCTGGAGCTCGGCGAGCTCCTCGCTGGTGACCGCCCGGCAGTCGTACTCGGCGGCGGTGCGGTCCGGGATGACGTTGGCGGCGTCGCCGCCCCGGGTGACCACCCCCGACACCACGGCGCCGGGCCGCATCTGCTGCCGGTGGGCGGCGATGGCGACCTGGGCGATCATCATGGCGTCGGCGGCGTTCACGCCGCGCTCGGGCATCGCGGCGGCGTGCGCGGCGCGCCCGGTGTAGCCGACCCGCCAGCTGCTGATGGCGAGCGAGCTCATGCCGACCGAGTCGGAGGGGGCCGCGTGCACCATCATCGCGGCGGCCACGTCGTCGAAGGCACCCTCGCGGAGCATGTCGACCTTGCCGCCGCCGGACTCCTCGGCGGGGGTGCCGAGGAGCTTGACGGTGATGCCCAGCTCGTCGGCGAGGGGGGCGAGGGTCAGCGCCGCGGCCACGGAGGCGGCGCCGTTGACGTTGTGGCCGCAGGCGTGGCCGATGCCGGGGAGGGCGTCGTACTCGGCGCAGATCCCGATGACGAGGTCGCCGCTGCCGGCGGTGGCGCTGAAGGCGGTGGGCAGGCCGTACGCGCCGCGGGTGACCTCGAAGCCGGCCCGCTCCACCAGGTCGGTGATCCGGCGGGCGGCACGGTGTTCCTCGTAGGCGAGTTCGGGGTCGGCGTGCAGTGCGTGGCTGAGGCCGAGGACGGCGTCCTGGCCGGTGGTCAGGAAGGCGCGGCTGCGTGCGCGGAGCAGGTCGGTGTCGTTCATCGGTCCTCCCGCGGCGGGGTGCGGTAGAGCAGGGCGAGGGCGGCGCCGGCCAGCGAGACCAGGGCGCAGACCGTCCAGGAGACGGTGTAGGCGCCCGCCTCGGGCAGCAGGCTGCCGGGCGGGGTGCGGGCGGCGAAGACCGTCAGGACGGCGGCGGCGCCCATGGACCCGCCGACGTTGATGAGGAGTTCGTTGATGCCGGAGCCCACCGAGGTGCGGTCGCGCGGTACGGATTCCACGGCGAGGGTGCGGGTGGAGTGCTGGAGGAAACCCGTGCCGAGCCCCGCGACGGCGGTGCCGGCAAGAAAAACGACCAGGTCGCCATGGAAGAACAGCGACAACACATAACCGGCGGCCATCAACAGCGACCCGACAACCAGGGTGAGCCGGTCGGTGACCGCGGCGGCCACGGCCGGCGCGATCAGCGCCCCGAGGGTGAGGGCCAGCAGGTTGGGCAGGGTGGCGAGGGCGGTCCCGAAGGGGTCCAGGCCGAGCCCGTAGCCGTGGGCGGCCGGGTCGGTCCCCAGGAACACCGCGTTGGCGACCATCAGCCCGATCATGCAGAAGGTGAAGGTCAGCGTGACGAGGGAGACGGCGACGACGCCCCGGCGGCGGAACATCCGTACGTCGATCATCGGCTCGGCGGTGCGCAGTTCCACCCGCACCCACAGGAGGGTGACGAGGGCGCCGCCGGCGAGGCAGGCCAGGGTGCGGGCGGAGGTCCACTCCCAGCCGGGGGTGCCGCCGAGTCCGAGGCCGAGCATGACGGCGGTCAGGCCGAGGCAGAGCAGGACGCCGCCCGCCCAGTCGATCCGGCCGCCGGGCCGGTGCTCCGACTCGGGCAGCAGGCGCCAGGTGACCGCGAGGGCCACGGCGGTGGCGACGGCGGGCACCCAGAGGGCGGCCGTGGGGCTGTCGACGGCGCCGGCGACGAAACCGCTGGCGACGAGCCCCAGCGCGAGGCCCGCGACGAGCGCGGCGACCATGACGCTGATGCCGCGCCGGCTCTCGGCGTCGCCGCCGCGGTCGCGGTTGCGCAGGATGCCGACGAGCAGCGGGAAGAAGCCGGCGAAGGCGCCCTGGAGGATCTGCCCGGCCAGGAGCGTGGTGAAGTCGCGGCTGAAGCCGACGAGGACCGAGCCGAGCAGCACGATCAGCAGGTTCCAGCGCAGCACCCGGCGGTGCCCGTGGAGGTCTCCCAGCCGGGACAGGACCGGGGTGAAGGCGACGCTGGCCAGCAGGTTCGCGACGCTGATCCAGTTGAGGTCGGCCGCGGTGACCCCGAGGGTGTCGGTGAGGCCGCGCAGCAGGGGCGAGAGGAAGCCCTGGGTGATGCCGCTGGAGAGCTCCACGAGCACCACGGAGGCGATGACGGCGCCGGCGGGGGTGGCGCGGACACGGGGCGGCCCTGCGGCGGCCGGGGGGTACGCGGGTCTGGCGTCCGTGTCCGTCATACGTATCACCTGTCCGGGATGCGGCCGTGCGGCCGGGGCGGGGAGGGGGCGGCCCGCCTGCGGGGCGGAAGCCGCACCACAATGTCCGGTGCGGGTCGCTCCGCGGGCAAGACCGGGCCACATAATCGGGCGAAGGCGGCAAGCACCCCCCACCCGGCGGCGGATTCCGGCACCGAAGGGTCCTCACGAACCGGCCTCGGGCACCCTTGGCCTGGCCGGCCGCGATGAACGAAAGGGACGGTTCGACCCACGCACCAGCCCCAGACGGCCGCCGGCCGCCGAAACCAGAGGAGCGCGTAGCGATCTGTCGCGCTTGAGGGCGTCCCCGGGCGCTCTGTTCGGCCCCTCGTGCGGGCAGCCGGGCCCCCGGCCCGGAATGGCGGACGTGGGGGCCCGAATACATGGCGAGCCGGCGCCCGACCCCTCCTGCATCCCTGACGGGGCCGCTCCCGGCCTTTCCCCCTGTGACCGTTCCTTTTGGGGGTTTCCCGGCAGTCTTTCGGCATTTCGGGGCGGGACGGCCTGTCAAGGGTCGCCGAAGGCGATCGCGAAGCGACGCGACCGAAGGGAGCGCCCTTGACAGGACGGCCCGACACGGAAGGACGATGGGACTGACGGGAAACCCCCAAACCCTCCCCCACCACCGCCCGAAGGGCCCCATGGACAGCACCACCGCCCCGGCGCGCGCCGCACCGTCCCAGCTCGACGCCGTCGACCACGCCGTGCTGCGCATCCTGCACCGCGACCCGCGCGCCGCCTTCGCCGACGTGGCGGAGGCCGTCGGGGTCCACGAGCGGACCGTGGCCCGCCGCCTGGAGCGGATGACCTCCAGCGGCCACGTCCGCTTCACGGCCGCGCTCGTCCCCGAGTACCAGGGCGAGGGGATCACCGCCGAGCTCGCCGTGCGGTGTGCGCCCGGGCGGGTCCACGAGACGGCGCTGACCCTCGCCCGGCGGCCCGAGACCCGGTCCGTGGAGGTGGCCACGGGCGCCCTGGAGGTGTTCGCCGAGCTGAACGCGCCCGGCCAGGACGCCCTGCTGACCCTGGTGGACTCGGTGATCGGGCGGCTGGAGGGGGTGGTCGACGTGCACTCCAGCGTGGTGCTGCGGCTGCTGCTGACCGCCGGGGACTGGGCTCCGTACGACGACGAGCCGACCGAGGTGCGCCGGCTGGCCATGGCGGGGCTGGAGCTGCCCGCGCCGCTCGCCGTGGACGGGCTGGACCGGCGGCTGGTGGAGCTGCTGGGCCGGGACGCCCGGATGTCGACGACCCGGCTGGCCCGGGAGCTGCAGGTCGGCGAGACGACGGCGCGGCGCCGCCTGGCCCGCCTGATGACCTCGCACATCCTGCACCTGCGGCTGCTGGCGGATCCGGCGGTGCTCGGCTACCCGGTGGAGGCCCGGTTCCGGATCGCCGTGGCGCACCGCCGGCTGGACGCCGCGGTACGGGTGCTGGCGGGCGAGTCCGCGGTGCGCCACCTGGTCGTCACCACCGGGGACGCCGGGCTGCTCGGCTACTCCAGCCACCGCGACCTCGCGGACCTGCACGCCTTCACGTCCCGCGTGTTCGCCCGGCTGGGCGGCACCGCCCGGGTGGAGACCGCCCTGCTGATGCGCACCTACAAGCGGGCCGGCAACGCCGAGCGCGCCTGACCCCCGTCGCGGTCAGGAATCCATGGACTCGGCGAGGGAGCGGGGGCGCAGGTCGGTCCAGTGGGTGTCGACGAAGTCCAGACAGGCCTCCCGGGTGTCCTCGCCGAAGACGGTCGTCCAGCCGCCGGGCACCGGAGCGAAGGAGGGCCAGAGCGAGTACTGGCCCTCGTCGTTGACCAGGACGAGGAACCGGCCTTCGGCGTCGTCGAACGGATTGGTGCTCACGGTCGCTGCCTCCCCGGGACGTTCAGATTAGGTTAGGCTCACCTGACTGCCATTGCGATGAGCCTAGACGTTCCCCTTGCCGCTCACAAGGAGACCTCGATGCGCCCCACGGACGCGGTCAACTGCCCCTCGGAGGGCGCCCGGAGCCCCTTCGCCGCCTACGGACTCCCCGACGCCCCCGGCACCGAGGAGTTCTGGTCGGCCGTCGGCGCGGCGGGCCTGCCCGCATCGGTGCCGGCGGGCGAAGGCGACGACGACGGCGGCCACGACGGCCACGACGGCGACGGCTGGCGGACCCTCTTCCTGTGGCGCGGCTCCCCGGCGGACGTGGTCTTCGAGAGCTGGTCCGGCCCGGTGCCGCTGCGCCGGCGGGCCGGCACGGACTGCTGGTACGCCGAGGTGCGGATGCCCGAACGGCTGCGCGTGACCTACTGGTTCCGCGCGGGCGGCGCCGCGTACGCCGACCCCTTCAACCCGGTCGGCGCGGGCGGCGACCGGTCCATCGCCGCGACCCCGGACTCCCCCGCCCAGCCGTACTGGCCCGACCTCGGCCCGGACGCCGTTCTGCCGCTGCCCCGCGCCCGGATCCGCTGGGCCGCCGCGGGGACCGGCGGGCGGCGCACCGTACGCCTCCACCCGGTGGCCGGCGGCGGGCCGGTGGTGCTGCTGCTCGACGGGGACGACTGGCTGTACCTGCACCCGGCGATGACCGCCTTCGACGCGGCCGCGGCCGCCGGCGCGGTGCCTCCCGTCACGCTCGTGTTCCTGCCCGCCAAGGACCGGGAGGCCGAGTTCGCGTGCGGTCCGCGGCTGTGGGAGGCGGTCCGGGACGAACTGCTGCCGCTGGTGGCGGAGTCCGGGGTGCCCGCGGACCCGGACCGCCTCGTGGTCGCGGGGCAGAGCCTCGGCGGGCTCAGCGCGGTGTACGCGGCGCTGGAGTTCCCGGAGCTGGTGTCCCGGGTGGCCTGCCAGTCGGGGTCGTTCTGGTGGACGCCCGGCGCACCGGGCTCGGCGGACCCGCTGGGCGGGCCGGTCGGCGGCTCCGTCGCCGACCGGCTGCGCGAGCGCCCCGACCTGTCCGGGCTGCGGGTGGCCTTCGACGTCGGGGAGCACGAGACGCGGATGCTGCCGCACTGCGCGCTGACCGAGACCCTGGCCGAGCGGGCCGGCGCGGCCGTGCGCGTCTCCCGCTCGGCGTCGGCCCACGACCGGGCGGGATGGCGGCACGCCCTGCTGCGGGACGTCGCCTGGGCGCTCGGCTGACGCCGCGGGCCCGCGCCAACGGGCCACGGCCCAGGCCAACAGGCCACGCCCCAAACCCACAGGCCCACAGACCACGCCCCAAACCCCCAGCCCCGCAGACCACGCCCCAAATCAACGGGCCACGGCCCGCCCGTAGTCGGCGTCGCCGGCCAGCAGGTTGCGGTGGGTGTCCTCGGCGGTGATGACACCGCCGTCCAGGACGAGGACCCGGTCCGCGGCGTCCAGGAGCGGCGGGCTGCTGGTGATCACGACCGTGGTGCGGCCCCGGCGCAGCTCCGCGACACCCCGCGCGATGAGCTGTTCGGTGACCGCGTCGACGGCCGTCGTCGGGTCGTGCAGGACCAGGATCTCGCTGTCGGCGGCCAGCGCCCGGGCCAGGGAGAGGCGTTGGCGCTGGCCTCCGGAGAGGTTCGCGCCGCGGTCGCGGACGGGGTGGTCGAGGCCCTCGCGGTGCAGGGCGACGACATCGCCCAGCATCGACGCCCCGACGGCCTCGGGGACCTTCGCGCTGGTGCCCGAGGGGTCGATGTTGCTGCGGAGGGTGCCCGCGAAGACCTCCGCGTCGTACGGGTTCACCAGCAGCTGCGCCCGGACCGCGTCCACCGACAGCCCGGCGACGTCCCGCCCGCCGAGCCGCACGGCTCCCTCGTACGCGCCCGGCGGCACCCGCAGGGCCAGCACCGAGGCGAGGTCGGCGGCGGCGCGCGGCTGGTAGGCGGCGATCGCCACGAACTCCCCCGCCGGCACCCGGAACCGCAGCCCGTCCAGGGCTCCGTGGCGGACGCCGTCGACCTCCAGGTCCGATCCGGGGGCCGGGCGGTCCGCGCCCGGGACGGCCACCGGGGGCGCGGCCAGCAGCAGGGCCATGCGCTCGGCGGAGGCGCGGGCCGTCATCACGTACTTCGGCATGTCCGAGAACAGCTTGAGCGGCTCCATGACGAACTGCGCGAGCCCCACGGCCATGACGAGCTGGCCGATGGTGATGGCGCCCTCGAAGGCCAGCCCGCCGGCGGTGAGGGTCACCGCGGCGGCGAGGACCGCGTTGAGGGCGAGGGCCGTGCCCGCGTACGCGCCGTTGACCCGGGCGACGGCGACCGCCTGCCGTCTCGCCTCGGTGCTGACCTTCCGGTAGGAGCGGAACGCCGCGTGGTTGCCGCCGAAGCCGTGCAGCGGGCGCAGGCCGGTGATCAGGTCGGCGACCTTGGCGCCCGCGCGCGCCACCCTGGCCTGCTGTTCCCGGGTGCCGGCGCCGATCCGCCGGGACAGCACGCTCAGGACCGAGAGGATCGCCACGGTGCCGACGATGACCAGCAGCCCGAGGCGGAGGTCGGCCAGGCCCAGTGCGGCGGCCGCGACGAGGACCGCGACGAGGGAGCTGATCAGCAGGGGCACCACCTCGATGATGTCGGCGGTCTGGTCGGCGTCCTCGGTGGCGAGGGTCAGCACCTCGCCGGACTTCAGTCCGGTGTCCCGGGCCACCGGCTGGAGTCCGCAGTCCGCGACGCGGACCCGCCAGCGGTGGGCCTCGGTGGTGTTGGCCTTCTGCAGGACGCGCATGCCGAACCGCCACGACAGCGAAACGGTCGTGATGATCACGGCCAGGGCGGCGACCGACAGGACGAGCGCGCCCGGGCTGCGCTCCCGCAGCGCGAGTTCGACGATCAGGCCGAGCGCGATGGGGAAGGCGGTCTCGCCCGCCTGGTACAGCCCCATGAGGACGGTGCCCCGGGCCATGGCGCCGAGGTTGCGGCGCAGCGCGGTGCGCAGGATGTCGGAGCCCGTGCGCGGCTCCCGCGGGTCAGGAGTGTTCATCGAGGTGTCGGGCGATCGCTTCCGGGGTGCGCAGGGTGAACAGGTCTCGGACGGTGATGACGGGACCGTACTCGCGGCGGAGCAGCCCGATGAGCCGCACCGCCAGCATGGAGTGCCCTCCGAGGGACGTGAAGTCGCCCACCGCGCTCACCTCGTCGTCGTCCAGGTCCAGTGCTTCCGCGAAGTACGCGCAGACCACGGTCTCGGTCCCGGGACGCGGGCCCCGCTCCCCCTCCGTGGTGTACGAGCCGAGCGGCCTGGCCTCCGGCAGCGCCCCGGTGTCGGCCTTCCCGTTGACGGTCAGCGGTATGCCCTCGACGCGCGCGTAGTGGGACGGGCGCAGGAAGTCCGGCAGCGCGGCGCACACCTCGGCGGCGACGGCCGCCAGTTCGGCCCCGTCCTCCAGGACGAGGTACGCGGCCAGCCGGTGACCTCCGCCGGCCCCGGGGTCGGGCTGGGGGACGGCGGCCGCGAACCGGACCGCGGGGTGCGCGGTGAACGCGGCCTCGACCTCTCCGGGTTCGACGCGGTGGCCCCGGATCTTGACCTGCTGGTCGGTGCGGCCGAGGTAGGCGAGGTTCCCGTCGGGCCGCCGCAGCACCAGGTCGCCGGTGCGGTACATCCGTTCGCCGGACGCGCCGAACGGGCAGGCCACGAAGCGGTGCGCGGTCTGGCCGGGCTGGCCGAGGTAGCCGCGGGCGATGCCGGTGCCCGACACGTACAGCTCGCCGGGCACCCCGTCGGGCAGCGGCCGCAGCCAGGGGTCGAGGACGTACACGTCGGTGTTGTCGATGGGCACGCCGACCACCGGGTCCTGGCATTCGAAGGTGCCGACGCCGAGGGTGTTGATGGTGTATTCGGTGGGCCCGTACAGGTTGTAGCCGGCGGTCCCGGGGGTGTCGGCGAGCCGCTGCCACAGGGCCGGGGTGACGGCCTCGCCGCCCAGCAGCACCAGTGCGGGGCGGCGCTCCGGGTCGTCGAGGAGGCCTTCGGCGACCAGCTGCTGCGCGTACGTCGGGGTGACGTTGACGACGTCGATGCGGTGTTCGAGGCAGTAGGCGGTCAGCCGGGGGGCGTCGCGGCGCAGTTCCTCGTCGCAGACGTGCACTTCGTGGCCGTCGGCGAGCCACAGGAGCTCCTCCCACGACATGTCGAAGGCGAAGGACACGGTGTGGGCGATGCGGAAGGTGCGGTGCCGGTGTTCGGCGAGGACGGGTTCGAAGATCCGGCGCTGGTGGTTGAGCAGCATGTTGGTGAGCCCTGCGTACTCGGTGACCACGCCCTTGGGCCGGCCGGTGGATCCGGAGGTGTGGATCGTGTACGCGGGGTGCCGCAGCCGGTACGGGTCCCCGGGTGCGAACGTCACGAAAGGCGGCCCGGTGTCGGGGAGCGGCCGGTCCAGCTCGATCAGGTCGCCGGTCAGCCGGGGGGCGACGGCGCTCACGGTGAGCACCGCGTCGGGGCGGGCGTCCGCGAGGACGGCGGCGATCCGCTCGTCGGGGTGGTCGAGCTCCAGCGGCACGTACGCGGCCCCGGTGCGCAGCACGGCGAACAGCGCCACGATCGAGTCGAGGGAGCGCGGGACGGCGAGGGCCACGGTCTTCTCGGGGCCGATGCCGCGCCGGGCGAGGACCCCGGCGACCCGGCGGCTGTGGTCCCGGAGCCGGCCGAAGGTCATCTCGCGGCCGTGGGCGACGAGCGCGACCCGCTCCGGGTGGCGGTCCGCCGCGCGGTCGAACCGGTCGACGACGGTGTCCGTGCCGATGGCGGTGCGGACGCCGGCCACGGGGTCGGGGCCGAGTCCGGGCAGGGCGCCGACGGGTCCTTCGGCGCGGGCCAGGTCGTCGAGGACGTGCAGGTAGTCGTCGAGGAGGCGGCGTGCGGCGGGCGTGTCGTGGTCGCGGTACTCCAGCTTGACGGTGAGGCGTTCGCCCGGGGTGACGACCCAGGTGAACGGGTAGTGGGTGGAGTCGTCGGCGCGCACCGCGGTGATGCCGTGCCGGGTGTTCATCGCGGCGAAGGCGTCCGCGTCGAGGAAGTTCTGCAGCACGAACAGGTTGTCGAAGAGGGTGTCGTGGCCGCCGGCCCGCTGGATCTCGCCGAGCCCCAGGTGCTCGTGGTCCATCGCGGCGACCCGCGCCGCCTGTACGTCCGCCAGGTACTCGCGTACGGTCGCGGCCGGCCGGGGGCGCGTCCACACGGGCACGGTGTTGAGGAGTACGCCGACGATGCCGGACAGGCCCTCGCCCTCGCGGCCGGAGACGGTCGCGCCGAACACGGCGTCGGCGCGGCCCGTGCGCGCGCCGAGCAGCAGGCCGAACGCGCCGGTCAGCAAGGCGTTCAGGGTGACGCCGTGTGCCCGGGCGGCGTCCCGCAGGCGCTGCGAGCGCTCGGCGGAGAGGGTGTCGACGAGGGTGCGGGGCAGGCCGTCGGCGAGGGCCGGTGCGGCTCCGGCGAGCAGGGTCGGGCCGGTGAGGCCGGCGAGGTGCCCGGCCCAGAAGCGCTCCGCCGCCGCGGGGTCCCGGGCGGCGAGGTCCCGGGCGTACTCCTCGAAGCCGGGCCGGGCGGGGGCGGGGGCCGTGAGGGTCCCTGCGAGGGCGGCCTCGTAGGCGTCGAACAGGTCGCGCAGCACGGTCTCGCGGGACCAGCCGTCCCACAGCAGCAGGTGGTAGCTGAGCAGCAGGCCGTCGCGGCCGCCGGGCAGGCGCACCACGGTCAGCCGGAGCAGCGGCGGCTCGCCGGGGTCGAACCCGGTGTCGCGGTCGGAGGCGAGGAGGGCCTCGACCTCCGCGTCCGTGGTGAGGGAGAGGGTGCGTACGGGGACGCGCCGGCCCGCCGCGAGGACCTGGACCGGGTTGCCGTCGTCGTCGGTGGCGAAGCCGGCGCCGACGGCGGGGTGGCGTGCCGTCACCCAGGCCATGGCGTCGGCGAGGGCGCCGGGGTCGAGGCGGCGGTCGAAGGTGAACCAGCTCTGTGCGACGTAGTGTCCGGCCGGGCCGCCCAGCTGCGCCTGGAAGTACAGGCCGCGCTGGAGCGGGGTGACCGGCGCCGTGCGCTCGGCCGTCCGGGCGGCGTCCGCGAGGTGTTCCAGGGCGTCCAGCCAGTGCCGGGTGATCTCGTCGGGGACGCCGTCGGCGAGGGTGAACTCGGCGTGCAGGCCGCCGGTGGCGGCGTCGGTCCAGGCGTTGACCTCCACGGCGTACGGGCTGTCCTGCGCGCCGCCGGTGATGCGCGGCACCTGCGACTCGCCGCTCCGGCCGAGGTAGTTGAGGAGGACCTGCGGGGTGCCGGCGGCGGCCAGCAGCGGGGCGGTCTGCGGGTCGAGGTGGCGCAGCCGTCCGTAGGCGAGGTGGGCCGCCGCGTCGGGCCGGCGCCCGGCGGCCTCGCGGGCGGCGGCGACGGGGTCGGAGTGGGGGGTGAGGCGTACGGGGGCGATGGAGGTGAACCAGCCGACGGTGCGGGTGTAGTCGTGGTGGGGCAGCACCGGGTCCCGGCCGTGCCGCTCCAGGTCGACGGCGAGGTCGGCGGGCACCGGCTGGATCCGGGTCAGGGCGGCGCGCAGGGCGCCGCACAGCAGCTCGGTGGGGCCGGTGCCGAGGGCGTCGGGGGCGCTGCGGGTGAGGACGTCGGCGGTGGCGGGCGGGAGCACGGCCGTGGTGACGCGTCGGCCGGACGGCCCGCCGGGCAGGAGCGGGGACGCCTGGAGGGTGTGGATCCAGTGTCCGGGGTCCCCTGGGCCGTCGGCGGTGCCGTGGGCGAGTGCCCGCGCGTACTCGGCGTAGGAGGTGGTCGGCGGGGCGGTCGGGGCGCCGCGCAGGGCGGCGGCCAGGTCGTCCAGCAGGACCAGCCAGGACACGGCGTCGACGGCGAGGTGGTGCGCGGTGACCACCAGGGTCCGGGTCGGCTCCAGCCAGGTGAAGGCGACGACGTCGCCGGTGGCGGGGTCGAGCCGTCCGGCGGCCTCGTTCGCGGCGGCCTCCGCGTCGGCGGTGTCCGTCGTCGCGAGTTCCACCGGGCGGGCGGGTCCGGTGCTCGGGGACCACACCCCGTGCGCGGTGCTCAGCCGCAGCCGCAGGACGGGGTGGGCCGCGACGACGGCGTTCGCGGCGCGCTCGGCATCGGCGGGACCGGTGCCCTCGGGGGCGGTGAGGGTCCGGGCCTGGGCGAACCGGGCGAGGGAGCCGCCCAGTTCGCGCTGGCGCAGGAGGATCGGGGTGGGGGGCAGCGGGCCTTCGTCCTGGGCGGGAGCGGAGGCTGAGGCGGAGTCGGGGGCGGGGTCGGAGGCGGAGTCGGGGGCGGGGACGGCGGCGCGCGGCGTCCCCGGGGTGGCGGCGGCCAGGTGCTCGGCGAGGGCGCGCGGGGTCCGGTGCAGGAACACCTCCCGGGGGGTGATCGGGTGGCCCAGCGCCCGGGCCCGGTTGACGACGGTGATGGCGAGGATGCTGTCGCCGCCGGCCCGGAAGAAGTCGCTGTCGGCGTCGACGGCGGTGCCGGGCAGGGTGTCGGAGAAGACGGCGACCAGGGCGGCCAGGGCGGGGCCGGCCGGGGCCGCCGGGAGTTCCTGCGGGCGTTCGGCCCGCTCGGTCAGGGCCGCGCGGTCCAGTTTCCCGTTGACGGTCAGCGGCAGGGCGTCGGCCGTGAGGACCCGGGCGGGCACCATGTGGGCGGGCAGCCGGGCGGAGAGCGCGCGGACGAGGGCGTCGGGGCCGCCCGGGAGCCGGCCGACGACGTGGGCGACGAGGTGGTCGCCGCCGGCCACGGTGACGGCCGCGTCGGTCACCCCGTCGAGTTCCCTGATCGCGGCCTCGACCTCGCCGGGTTCGATGCGGTAGCCCTTGAGCTGGACCTGGTCGTCGGCGCGGCCGGTGAACTCCAGCCCGCCGCCGAGGGTGCGGCGGGCGAGGTCGCCCGTGTGGTACATGCGGGAGCCGTCGCCGGCGAAGGGGTCGGCCACGAAGCGGCCGGCCGTGAGCCCCGGCCGGCCGAGGTAGCCGAGGGCGAGCTGGCCGCCGGCCACGTAGACGGCTCCGGTCCGGCCGGGCGGCACCGGCCGGAGCCGGTCGTCGAGCAGGTGGACGGCCAGGCCGGGGAGCGGGGTCCCGATGGGGGAGGCACCGTCGTCGCGGCCGGAGTCCGCGTCGGTCAGCCGCCGGTGGGTGACGTGGACGGTGGTCTCGGTGATCCCGTACATGTTGACCAGCTCGGGTGCGTCCGTGCCGTGGCGTTCGACCCAGCCGCGCAGCCGGGCGGGGTCCAGGGCCTCCCCTCCGAAGACGATCCGGCGCAGTGCGGTGGGCGGGGAGCCGGCCTGCCGGTCGGCCTCGGTGAACTGGTGGAAGGCCGAGGGGGTCTGGTTGAGGACGGTCACCCCGCGCTCGCGGACCAGCCGGTGGAAGTCGGCCGGGGAGCGGGTCAGCGCGTGGTCCGGGACGATGAGTTCGCCGCCGTGGGCGAGCGCGCCCCACAGTTCCCAGACCGCGAAGTCGAAGGCGTACGAGTGGAACTGCACCCAGACGTCGTCCGGTGCGGGGTCCAGGTCGTGCCAGGTGTTCGCCAGCAGGGCCGCCACGGCGGCGTGGGTGACGACGACGCCCTTGGGCCTGCCGGTGGAGCCCGAGGTGTAGATCACGTACGCGGGGTCGTGCGGGCCCGCCGCCGGGGCGGGTCCGGCGGTGTCCTGCGGCGCCTGCTCCTCCCCCGGCACCAGCAGCCGGGCCGTCACGCCCGCCCGGTCCAGCAGCCGGGCGAGGCGCTCCCGCTGCCCGGCGTCGACGACCACGGCCTGCGGGGCGGCGTCGGCGAGGACGAACTCCAGGCGTTCGTCCGGGTGGGCGAGGTCCAGCGGTACGTACGCGCCGCCCGCGCCGACGACGGCGAGCACGGCGGTGACCTGTTCCGGGCCGCGCGGCAGGGCGATGGCGACCCGTACCCCCGGCCGGACACCGGCGGCGCGCAGGACGCGGGCCTGTTCCCGCCGGGCGGCGGCCAGTTCGCCGTAGGTCAGGGAGCGGGTGGTGCCGTCGAGGGCGCAGTGGGTGACGGCGGTCGCCGCCGGGTCCCGGCGGGCGGCGGCGTCGAAGAGCGCGCCGAGGGTCGTGCGGGCGGTCGCGGCGGGGAGCCGGGCCCCGCCGGCGGGGGCCAGGCCGGCGACGGGGGTGTCGGGGTGGGTGAGCAGGGTGGTGAGGGTGTGGTTGAAGGTGTCGAGGAGGGCGCGGGCGTCCTCCTCGCCCAGCAGTGCGCGGTCGTGGATCAGGTTGAAGCGCGGGCGGCCCCCGCCGGGGCGTTCCACCACGAGGGTGAGGGGGTAGTGCGGGGCGCCCTCGTTTGCGACGGCGGTGACGGCGAGGGTGTGGCCGGGGCGGCGCAGGGCGGCCGGGTCGGCGGCGACGTCGAAGACGACCAGGGTGTCGAAGAGCGGCCCGGCTCCGGCCCGCCGGGTGATGCGCGCCAGGGAGACGTGCTGGTGGGCGAGGACCGCGCCCTGGTGTCCGCGCACGGAGCCGAGGAGTTCGCGGGCTGTGGTGGCGGCGGTCCACCGGGCTCGTACGGGGACGGTGTTGATGAACAGGCCGACCATGTCCTCGATGCCGGGCAGGCCTGAGTCGCGCCCGGAGACGGTGGAGCCGAACACCACGTCGGTGCCGTGCAGGAGGCCGCCGAGGGTGAGCGCCCAGGCGCTGTGCACGGCGGCGCTGAGCGGGACGCCGGCGGCGCGGGCGGCCCCGTCGGGGTCCCCGTGCGCGTCGGCGAAGGCGTCGGCGAAGCGGTCGGAGGGGGTGTGTCCTTCGGCGACGAGCGAGGGGCCGGGCAGTGCGGCGAGCTGTTCGTCCCACACCCGGTCGCTCTCGTCCTGGTCGCGCCCGGCCAGCCACCGTACGTAGTCGGTGAATCCGTCGCGCGGGTGCGCGCTGCCCGGCGCGTGGTATTCGGCCAGCAGGGCGCGGAGCATCGGCGGCACGGACCAGCCGTCGGCGACGAGGTGGTGGACGGTCTGCACCAGGACGCTGCGTCCCGGTGCCGTGCGGATCAGGGTGTACCGCATGAGCGGGCCGGTGGCCAGGTCGAAGCCTGCGCGGCGGTCCCGCTCGGCGTACGCGCCGATCTCCTCGGCGGTGGCGCCGGGCCGGTCCAGGGTGGTGAAGGGGGCGTCGGCGCCGTTCTCCAGGACGGAGACCACCCGGCCGTCGGCGAGGCCGGTGAAGCGCGCGGCCAGGTTCGGGAAGAGCGCGAGGAGCCGGGTGGCGGCCGCCCCGAGCCGGGCGGCGTCCACGTCGCCCTCCAGGGTCAGCAGCTGCTGCTCGACGTAGCTGCCCGGGGAGTCGTCGTCGAAGACGGAGTGGAAGTAGAGGCCTTCCTGGAGCGGGGTGAGCGGCAGGACGTCCCGCAGGGCGGGGCCGTCGAGGGCGTCCACGTCGGCCTGGGTGAGCGCCACCAGGGGGAAGTCGCCGGGCGAGTGGCCGCCCAGGCCGAGCGGGGCCAGGGCGGCCAGTCCGGTGAGGGCCTCCCCGAACCAGCCGGTGAGGGCGGTGACGTCCTCGTCGGTGAACATCCCCTCGGGCCAGGTGAGGGTGGTGACCAGCCGGTGGCCGCCGGCCGGGTCCGGTTCGGCGACGGCGTTGAACTCCAGGGCGCGGGGCAGCCGCATCCGGGGGTCGCGCCGCTCCCCCAACTGGCTGGTCGTGCCGGAGAGTTCCCAGTCTCCGGGGGTTCCGGCGCCGGACCGGCCCAGGTAGTTGAACAGCACCTGGGGGGCGGGGGCGTCGAAGGAGGTGCCGGCGAGGTGGCGCAGGACCCCGTAGGAGAGGCCGTTGCCGGGGACGCGGGCGAGGTCGTCCTTGACCGCCTTGAGCGCGGCGGCCAGGTACGCGGGCGCGGTGGGGTCGGTGGCGGGTCCCGGGTCCACGGTGACGGGGAAGAGGGTGGTGAACCAGCCGACGGTGCGCGACAGGTCGGGTTCGGATCCGGCGGTGTCCGCGAGCAGGCCGCTCTCGCGGCCGTGGCCCTCCAGTTCGACGTGGGCGTACGTCTGGTCCTGCCCGAGCCGGCGGCGCCACCGGGCGAGGGTGACGGCGAGGGCGGTGAGCAGGACGGGGCCCGCGCCGGTGTGGAACCGGGCGGGGACCGTGCCGAGCAGGGCGGCCGTGTTTTGGGGGCCGACGGTGACGGTGGCCGCCCGCTCCCGGGCGACGGTGTCGGCGCCGGTCAGGGGGCGCCGGCCGAGCGGCGCGTCGGGTCCGGGCAGCGGCCGCCGGTAGTGGTCCCGGTCGGCGGCGAAGTCGGCCCGTTCCAGGAGGCGGGTCCAGCGCCGGAACGACGTGGCGACCGGGGGGAGTTCGACGGGGTCGCCCGCGGCCGTCTGCCGCCAGGCCGTGGCGAGGTCGTCGCGCAGGATCCGCCAGGACACCCCGTCGACCACCACGTGGTGGACGACGAGGACCAGTTGGCGGGCCGCGCGGCGCCAGACGGCGCGCAGCATCACGCCGCCCTCCGGGTCCAGCCCGGCGGTGGCGAGCGCCACGCACGCGTCGAGGGGCCGGTCGCTCTCCTCCCAGCGGGCGCGGGCCCGGTCGGCGTCCGGGACGTCGAAGCCCCAGTGGCGGCCGCGGACCAGGCGGGCGCGGAGCATGTCGTGCCGCCGCAGCACGGCGGTCAGGATCCGGTCGAGGGCTTCGGCGGTGAGCTCGGCGGGGGTGTCGAGGACCACCGACTGGACGAAGCCGTCGACGGCGTCGGTGGTCTCGCCGAGCCACCGCACGACCGGTGATCCGGTCACGGGGCCGGTGGCGGTGGCGGCGTCGTCCGCGGGGGCGGCGCCCGCGCGTCCGGCCACCGCCGCCAGGTCGCGCACGACGCCGTGGGTGAAGATCTGCCGGGCGCTGACGTGCAGGCCGGCCTCGCGCAGGGCGCTCAGCAGGGAGATCGCCAGGAGGCTGTCCCCGCCGAGCCGGAAGAAGTCCTGGTCCACGCCGACCTCGTCGAGCCGGAGCACGGCCGCGACGGCCGCGCAGACCAGGCGTTCGTTCTCGGTGGCGGGTGCGAGGAGCGGGCCGGCCGCGGTCTCGGGCTCCGGCAGCGCGTCCCGGTCGATCTTGCCGTTGGCGGTGAGGGGGAACTCCTTCAGCACGACGACGCGGGCGGGGACCATGTACTCGGCCATGTGCGCGGCGGCCCAGTCCCTGACCTCGTCGGCCCGCAGGTGTTCGCTTCCGGCGACGGGGATGACGTAGCCAACGAGGTGGGTGGCGCCGGCCGCGTTCTTGCGGGCGACGACGCAGGTGTGCCGGACCTCGGGGTGTTCGGCGAGGCCGGCCTCGACGTCCTCGGTCTCCAGCCGCATGCCGCGGATCTTGACCTGGTTGTCGGCCCGGCCGAGGAAGTCCAGCGAGCCGTCCGGGGCGTACCGGGCGAGGTCGCCGGTGCGGTAGAGCCGGGAGCCGTCGGCGGCGAAGGGGTCGGCGACGAAGCGGGAGGCGGTGAGGCCGGGCGCGCCGGCGTATCCGCGGCCGAGGAGGAAGCCGCCGACGTAGAGCTCGCCGCCGACGCCGGCGGGGACGGGACGCAGTTCCCCGTCGAGGACGTACAGCCGGGTGTTGGGGTTGGCGCGGCCGATGGAGGTGGTGAGGCGTTCGGCGGCGCCCCGGTAGACGACGTGGGAGACGCCGATGGTCGTCTCGGCCGGGCCGTAGCCGTGGTACAGGGGGATGCCGAGCCGGGCGCGGAAGCGTTCGTACAGCTCGGGGGTGAGGACCTCGCCGCCGCACCAGACGTGCCGCAGGCTGTCGAGCCGCCCGGAGTCGCCCGCGATCTCCAGGAGCACGTCCAGCACGGAGGGGACGAGGTAGGTGAAGGTGACGCGCTGCTCGGCGATGACGCGGAGCAGGTGGTGCGGGTCGCGTTCGCCGCCGGGCCGCAGGACCACCAGCCGGCCGCCGGTGACCAGCGGCAGGAAGATCTCGTTGACGGAGATGTCGAAGGAGAGCGGGGCCTTGAACAGCGAGGCGTCGTCGGGTCCGAAGCCGAGGACCTCCCGGCTCTGCCAGAGCAGCCGTTCGCTGATGGCCTCGTGCCGGATCATCGCGCCCTTGGGCCGGCCGGTCGACCCCGACGTGAAGATCACGTAGGCGAGTGCGGCGCCGGGGACGGGGGTCGCGGGCCCGTCGCAGGGCTGGGCGGCGAAGGCCCAGTCGCCGAGGTCGACGGCCACCGCCTCCGGTTCGGCGGGGTCGTGTTCACCGGAGTCGTTGAGCTGGAGGACGACGCCGGCGTCCTGGATGGCGGCGGCCCGGCGCGCGGCCGGCCACTGCGGGTCGAGGGGCACGAACGCGGCCCCCGCCTGGAGCACTCCGAGGAGGGCGATCACCATGTCGGCGGAGCGCGGCAGGGAGATGCCGACGGCCTGTTCGGCGGTGACGCCGCGCCCGGTCAGGTGGTGGGCCAGCTGGGCGGCCAGTTCCGCGGCCCGGCGGTAGGTCAGCGACCGGTGCCCGTCCACGACGGCGACGGCGTCCGGCCTGGTCCGCGCCTGTTCGCGGAACATCTCCACGAGGGTCGGGCGGTCCCGCTCGGCCCCGGTGTCGTTCCACGCGGCCAGGGTGCGGGCGCGCTCGGCGGCGCCGCCCGGTCCGATGGTGCCGAGGGGGCGGGCCGGGAAGTCGGCCAGGTCGTCCAGCGCCCGCTGCGCGTCGGCCCGTCCGACGCCTGCGGGGACGGTGATGCTCCGGCCGTCCGCGCCGACCTCCCAGCCCGCGGGCGGGGCGGCGGCGCCGCTGCCGGCCAGGGCGAGGAGGTCGGTGAAGGGGGTGCCGGGGGTGAGTGGCGTGCCGTCGGGGCCGCGGCCCGTCGCCCAGTACGCCAGCCCGATGGCGCAGGCCGTGGTGATGGTCCTGTCGCCGTGGTCGCCGGCCCGTCGGCGGACACCCGCGAGCCGGGTGGGGGACAGCCGTACGAGACGCGCGGTCGGTTCGGTCATCAAGGAACAACGCCCCTTCGGTTTCCATACGGCGGCCCACCGGGTCAGGTGGGCCGGCTTCCCTCGCGCCAGGCCCGCCACAGGTCCGCGTACCGGCCGCCCAGGGCCACCAGTTCCTCGTGGGTGCCCTGTTCGGCCACCCGTCCCGCGTCCAGTACGGCGATGCGGTCCGCCGCCACCGCCTGGGTCAGCCGGTGGGCCACGAACAGGGTGGTGCGGCCCGCGCAGGCGGCGCGCACGGCCCGTTCCAGTCCGGCGGCGCCCTCGCTGCCCGCCTCGGCCGTGGACTCGTCGAGCACCACCACGGGCGTGCGGCAGAGCACCAGCCGGGCGAGGGCGATCCGGGCGACCAGGGTGGCGTCCGGGCGCTCGCCGCCCTCGCCGACCGGGGTGTCCAGCCCGTCGGGCAGGGACTCGGCCCACTCGTGGGCGCCGACGGTGCGCAGGGCGGCCGTCAGTTCGGCGTCGGACGCCCCGGGTGCGGCGAGGCGCAGGTCGTCGGCGAGGGTCCCGGAGAAGACGTGGGTCTCCTGGGTCAGGATGCTCACCAGGGCCCGGGCGCCGGCCTCGTCGAGGTCGGCGAGGTCGGTCGGGCCGATGTGCACGGAGCCGGCCTGGGGGGTGCCGATGCCCGCGACGAGCGCGGCCAGGGTGGACTTGCCGGCGCCCGTGGCCCCGACCAGGGCGAGCGAGCCGCCCGCCGGGATCGCCAGGTCGACGTCCCGCAGCACCGGCTGCTCGGCGCCGGGGTAGGTGAAGGTCAGGCCCTTGACGGTGACCGGGTGGGGGCCGGCTTCCGCGGGTGCGACGGCCGGTGCGCCCACGAGCCGGCCGGCGGCGCCTTCGCCGAGCACTCCGACGAGCCGGGTCAGGCTCGCGCCGGACTTCTGCGCCTCGTCGAAGGTGAACATGATGGAGCCGAGCGGGGTGAAGAGCCGGTGGAACACCAGCGGGGCCGCCGCCACTTCGCCCAGGGTCGCGGCGCCTGCCTCCAGCAGGGCGTAGCCCACCAGGATGATCAGGACCAGTCCGATGAACTCGGCGCGGTTCTCCCGGCCGACGAAGCGGCCGAAGAGCCGGAACACCTCGATGCCGAGGTCGCGCACGCGCCGGGACTCGGCGGTGACCTTCTCGCGGACGGCTCCTTCGAGCCGGTAGGCCCGGACCGTGTCGATCCCGTCGAGCCCGCTGATCAGCGCCTGGGCCCGGTCGGCCTGGACGGCGCGCTGCCTGCGGTAGAGCGGGGCGGACCGGGGCAGGTACCAGCGCAGGGCGAGCGCGTACGCGGGCAGCGCGCCGGTGCCGGCCAGGCCGAGCCGCCAGTCCAGGCCGAACATGCCGGCCGTGGCGATGGCGACGAGGACGCCGGCGGAGAACACCGTGGGCACGGCCGAGCGGATGCCCCGGGACAGCACGGCGACGTCGTCGCCGACCCGGGAGAGGACGTCGCCGCGGCCGACCTGCTCGATGCGGGTGCTGGGCATGCCCAGGACGGCCCGGACGGCGCCCTCGCGGAGCCGGGCGAGGAGGTCCGCGCCGAGCCGTCCGACCAGGTACGTGGAGAGGGCGGCGGCGACCGCGCCGAGCAGTGCGGCGGCCGCCATCACCGCCCCGGTGGTGAACAGGACCGAGCGGGGGCCGCCGGCGGCGGCCGCGTCGACCACCCGGCCGACCAGCAGCAGCGGGAGCACCTGGAGGGCGGCCCCCGCCACCGTGGTGAGCACGGTGGCGGAGGTCAGCCAGGGCCGGTCGCGGCAGTGGGCCGCGACCCAGCGGGCGGCCTCGCGGCCCGTCGTGGTGAGCAGGGCCGACGGGGCGGGGCGGGTGTCGGGGCCGGTAGCGGTGGCAGTCACTGCCCGGCCGACTTGACGAGTTCGTCGATGGCGTAGGGCAGGGAGAGCAGGGTGCCCTGGGACATGGCGGCGCCGACGGCCGGGCCCTCGCTGTCCAGGAGGTAGGAGACCTTTCCGTTCCTGACGGCCTTGAGGTTGGCGAACAGCTCGGACTTCTTCAGGGCTTCCTGGTCCGCCTTGTCGTTGATGACGAAGATGCGGTCGACGTCGATCAGGTCCATCCGCTCCGGGGAGAGCACGGTGAAGAACTTGCCGTCCGCGATCTTGTCGATCTCGGTCTGCCCCTGGTAGCCGATGCCGGTCACCAGCCGTCCGCGGACGTCGGTGGTGGTGAACGGCGCCGCGGCGTCCTTGTACCAGGACAGGGCCACGGCCTTCCGGTCCGCGAACTCGGGGTGGGCGGCGCGGGCCGCGTCGAGCCGGTCCTGGATGCCCTTGACCAGTGCGGCGCCCTTGCGTTCCTGGCCGAGGGCCTTGGCGATGTGGACGGCGTTGTCCTGCCAGGGGGCGCTGAACGGCTCCTTCTCGGCCTTGGTGCGGCCGACCGTGGGGGCGATCCTGGAGAGCTTGTCGTAGGCGGCGCGGTCGATCTCGGAGTAGACGGCGATGATCAGGTCGGGGCGCAGGGCGGCGATCTTCTCGTAGTTCGGGCCGGTGTCGCCGTTGTTCATGACGACCTCGGGGCGGGTGTCGCCCCACTTGTCCTTCACCCAGGGCCACTGGGTGTTGACGTCGGGGCTCGTGCCCGGCGGGTTGGGGTACTGGTCGACCATGCCGACCGGCTTGATGCCGAGCGCCAGGACGGCCTGGTCGTCGGTGTAGCCGACGGAGACGACCCGGCGGGGGGCCTTGGTGACCTCGGTGGTGCCGAACGCGTGCTCCACGGTGACGGGGAAGGTGCCGGCCGCGGCGGCGGGGGCGCCGTCCGCCTTCCCGGGGGCCGGGTCGGCGGTTCCGGAGCCGCATCCGGCGAGGAGGGCGGCCCCGAGGGCCGCGGCGGACAGGGCGGCGGCCGGCCGCCGCCACGGGTTCGTACGCGGTGCCGTGCGCGGTTTCGTACGCGGGGCCGTGCCCGGTGCCGTGCGTGGGGCAGTTCGCTGGAGGAGCATCCGCAATCCCTTGCTCTTGTGCCGTCCATTGCAGTGCCGCCCGGAGGCAGCCACACCCTAGCGCCCCAACCAAGGGGAGCCTAGCCTTACTTGGGCCCGTACTTATGTCCGGGCCGGGCCGCGCCGCACGTGCGCGCGGCCTATCGGGACGATGAGCGGGCGGTCGCCCACCGGGTCCTCGATGACCTCCGCGCGCAGGCCGAACGCCTCGTGCAGCAGGCCGGCGGTGACGACCTCGCACGGGTGCCCCTGCGCCAGGACCGAACCGGCCCTCATCACCACGAGGTTGTCGCTGTAGCGGGTGGCGAGGTTGAGGTCGTGCAGCACCATGACCACCGTGCGGCCGCCCTCGTGCAGGTCGTCCACCAGGTCGAGGACGTCGATCGCGTGCGCCAGGTCCAGGTAGGTGGTCGGCTCGTCGAGCAGCAGCAGGTCGGTGCCCTGGGCCAGCGCCATCGAGATCCACACGCGCTGGCGCTGCCCTCCCGAGAGGGTGTCCACCGGGCGGTCGGCCAGGTCGGACACCCCGGTCATCGCCAGCGCCCGCTCCACCACGGCGGCGTCGTCCGAGGACCACTGCCGCAGCCAGCCCTGGTGCGGGTGCCGGCCCCGGGCGACCAGGTCGGACACCGTGAGGCCGTCCGGCGCGACCGGTGCCTGCGGCAGCAGGCCGAGCTTCTTCGCCACGTCCCTGGTGCGCAGCCGGCCGATGTCCTCGCCGTCCAGCACCACCGTCCCGCCGGTCGGCCTGAGCAGCCTCGACAGGGTCCGCAGCAGGGTCGACTTGCCGCAGCCGTTGGGGCCGATGATGGTGGTGACCACCCCGGCCGGGATCTCCACGTCGAGGTCCTCGATGACGCTCCGGCCCCCGTACCCGACCGTGACCCCCCTGGCGGCCAGCCGGGAGGCGCCGCCGGCCCCGCCGGCGCCCCCGGTGTCGTGCTCCGCTGCCACTGGTCCCCCTGTTCCGTGTGTGCCCGAATGTGTGCCGGCTAGCGGAGGTTGGCCCGCACCAGCAGGTATACGAGGAAGGGTCCGCCGACCGCGGCCGTGACCACGCCGACGGGGAGGGTGACGGGCAGCGCCGTACGGGCGACCAGGTCCGCCCCGATCAGCAGCAGCGCGCCCACCAGCCCGGAGGCCGCCAACGGCGGTGTCGGGCACCTCGCCAGACGCATCGCCGCCTGCGGAGCCACCAGCGCCACGAACGGAACCGGGCCCGCCGCGCTCACCGCGACACCGGCGAGCAGCACCGCGCACAGCAGCAGCACGGCCCGTACGGCGGAGTGGCGCACGCCCAGCCCGGCGGCGACCTCGTCGCCCAGGTGCAGCGGCTTGAACTGGAACGCCGCGCACGCCACCACCCCCAGCAGCACGAGGGTGCACCACAGCGCCACCCGGACCTCGCCCCACGAGCGGCCGTCCAGCGAGCCGACCAGCCACGCCTGCGCCCGGGCCACGTCCCTGATGTCGGCCGTGACCAGCAGCCAGGTCGTGACCGCCTCCGTCACCGCGCTGACCGAGATGCCGATCAGGATCAGCCGGAAGCCGTCGATCCCGCGCCGCCACGCCAGGAAGTAGACCAGCAGGCCCGCACCGAGCCCGCCCGCGAGCGCCGCGGCCGACAGGCCCACCGAGTCGGCGACCGCCGCGGCGGCCCCTCCGGAGACCGTGACCAGGAAGACCGCCACCATGCCGGCGCCCCCGGTGATCCCCAGGATGTCCGGGCTGGCCAGCGGATTGCGCGCGACGGACTGGGTGATCGCCCCGGACACCCCGAGGGCGACGCCCACGACCAGCCCGGCCAGTGCCCTCGGCATCCGCAGGTCCATGACCACGAACTGGTCGACCCGTTCGCCGCCGCCCAGCACGGTGGCGATCACCTGCGGCAGGGCGATGGGGAACTCGCCCACGCCGATGGACAGGCAGCCCAGCAGGAAGACCGCCGCGGCCAGCAGCAGGGTGACCGCCGCGATCCACGGCCGCCAGACGAACGACACCCCGCCGAGCCGCACACCCGGCGCCACCACTTGCCTCACGTCCGCCCCGTTCACGTGCTCTTGAGCTTTCCGCGCCACACCAGCACCGCGAAGAACGGCGCCCCGAGCAGGGCGACCAGGATCCCCGCGTCCAGCTCGCCCGGCCGCACCACCAGCCGTCCCGCGATGTCGCAGACCAGCAGGACGATCGCGCCGAGCAGGCCCGCGTACGGCACCAGCCGGCGGTAGTCCGGCCCGGTCAGGTACCGGGCGACGTGGGCCACCATCAGGCCGAGGAACGCGATGGGGCCGCACGCCGCCGTCGCCGCGCCCGCCAGCAGGGTGATCGCGACGATGCCGGCGCTCCGGACGAGCGGGATGTTCACGCCGAGCCCGCGCGCCACGTCGTCCCCCAGGTTCAGCAGGTTGACCGCGGGCAGGGTGACCAGGGCCAGCACCAGCCCGGCCGCGACGAACGCGGCCACCGGCCGGATGACGTCGAAGCCGGCCCCGGACACGGAGCCCGCGTTCCAGAACCGCAGCGCGTTCAGCGACGCCTGGTCGGACAGCGCGACCGCCGTGGTCATCGCCGCGAGGAACACCGTCACCCCCTGCCCGGCCAGCGCCAGGGTCAGCGGACTGCCCGCCCCCCGCCCGATGCTCGCCAGCCCGAACACGACGGCCCCGGCCACGGCAGCCCCCAGGAAGGCGAACCAGACGTACTGGAACGGGCTGCCGAGCCCGAACACCGCGATGACGGTCACCACGGCGAACGACGCCCCGGAGTTCACCCCCAGCAGGCCCGTGTCGGCGATCGGGTTGCGCGTGTACCCCTGGATCAGCGCCCCGCCGGCCCCCAGGGCGGTGCCCGCCACGATCGCGAGCACCGTCCGGGGCACCCGTACGGTCTGCACGATGAGCCTGATCTCGGTGAGCCGCGGGTCGGGGTCCGGCGCGGCGAACAGGCCCTGCCAGACCTCCGCGGGGGTCAGCGCGCGGGCGCCGACGGCCAGCGAGACCAGGGCGGCCGCCAGCAGGACCGCCACCAGCGCGCCCGGCCCCGCCACCCGCCGTCGGCGCGGCGCCCGGGAGGCGCCCCCGGCCGCCCGGCGTTCCACCGTGCTCGTGCCCATGTCCGAGTACGCCGTCCCTTCCGCTAGCGGGCGGTGCTGCCGGTGCCGTCCGCGACGGTCCGGGCCGCGCCGGAGCCGGATCCGGGGCTCCGGCCGAGGAGGGAGTCGAGGATCTCGCCGACCCTGACGGCGGTGTTGGACAGCAGGGAGGAGGTGATGCCGTGCGTGTGCTCGGTGCCGCCCTGCACGTAGATGCCGCAGCGCACGCCGGGGTCGGTGCCGATGCGGTAGTCGCGTCCGACGCGTACGCGCCCCTCCCCGTCGCGCAGGCAGCGGTCGGCGACCTCGCCGAGGAGGCCGAGCGGGTCGGCGGGCCGGTAGCCCGTGGCGAAGACCACGGCGTCGGCGTCCAGGGGCGTCTCCTCGCCGGTGACCAGGGACCGCACGGTGGCCCGCACCCCGGCGCCGGGGTCCTCCTTCACCTCCGTCAGCCGGGAGACGTTGAGGAAGCGCAGGCGTTCGGTGCCCAGGACCTTCTCCTGGTACATCTGCCGGTACAGGTCGTCGATCAGGTCGATGTCGACCACGGAGTAGTTGGTGTTGCGGTGGTGGTCCATCAGGCCGCGCTTGACGTCCTCGGGGGCGGTGAAGAACTCGTCGACCGCCTCGGGGTCGAAGATCCGGTTGGCGAAGCCGCTGTCGTCGGCGGGGCTGTAGCCGTAGCGGGTGAAGACGGCGCAGACCTCGGCCCCGGGGAAGCGGCGGTGCAGGTAGGCCACGTTCTCCGCGGCGCTCTGTCCCGCGCCCACGACGATGAACCGGGAGGGCGCGGCCCCCGCCATCTCCTCGACCCTGGTGAGCAGTTCGGAGGTGTGCCAGACGTGCTCCGTGCGTTCCACGCCGTCCGGCATCAGGGGGCGCAGCCCGGTGCCGATGACGAGGTTGCGGGCACGGTGCAGGGCGAGCCCCTCGCCCGAGCGGACGGTGACGTCGAGGTGTTCCACGACCCCGTCCGACAGGACGGGGGTCACGCCCACGACCTCGTGGCCGTAGCAGACCATGTCGTCGACCTGGGCCGCGGCCCATTCCAGGTAGTCGTGGAACTCCACCCGCAGGGGGAAGAGGCTCTTGTGGTTGATGAAGTCGACCAGCCGGCCCCTGCTCTTGAGGTAGCACAGGAAGCTGAAGCCGCTGGCCGGGTTCCGCAGGGTCACCAGGTCCTTGAGGAAGGACACCTGCATGGTGGCGTCGTCGATGAGCATGCCCCGGTGCCAGCCGAAGCGCGGCTGCACCTCGAAGAACCGGGCGGTGACCGCGTCCTGTCTGCCGGCGCGTGCGTTGTGCTCGCTGAGCGCGATCGCCATGGCCACGTTCGACGGCCCGAAGCCGATGCCTACGAGGTCGTGGATCGGAGGGGCGTCGCCGGGACGAGCCTGTGCCATGTCACTCCCATCGTGCGGGGGGGGGCGGCCGCAGCGCCGCGCGGCGGCCGTTGGTCGAGCAATGGGGACGTACGGGAAGGGGCCCGCCGACCGGGTTCCGGCCCGGAACTTAGGTAAGGCTAAGCTGATTTTATCGGGGCTGTCGAGGGGCCGGACCGGGTCGACGGGAGCGCGCGGACACCAACACGCCCCCCAATGCGCCCCGTTGCGCGCTTAGGTAAGCCTTGCTTAACTGACCGGCGGTCAACCCCCCCGCGCTGAGGAGGAACTCCATGAGGGTCGTCATGTTCGGCTACCAGACGTGGGGCCACCGCACCCTGCAAGCCCTCCTGGACTCCGAACACGACGTGGTGCTGGTCGTCACACATCCCCGGAGCGAGCACGTCTACGAGAAGATCTGGAGCGACTCCGTCGCCGACCTCGCCGAGGAGCACGGCGTCCCGGTGCTGCTGCGCAACCGGCCCGACGACGAGGAGCTGTTCGAGCGCCTCAAGGCGGCCGACCCGGACGTCATCGTCGCCAACAACTGGCGGACCTGGATCCCCCCGCGCGTCTTCGGCCTGCCCCGCCACGGCACGCTGAACGTGCACGACTCGCTGCTCCCGAAGTACGCCGGCTTCTCCCCGCTGATCTGGGCCCTGATCAACGGGGAGACCGAAGTGGGCGTCACCGCGCACATGATGGACGACGAGCTCGACGCCGGCGACATCGTGCGGCAGGAGGCGGTCCCCGTGGGGCCGCAGGACACCGCCACCGACCTCTTCCACAAGACCGTCGACCTGATCGCCCCGGTCACCATCGGCGCGCTCGGCCTGATCGCCTCCGGGCAGCGGGAGTTCACCCGCCAGGACCGTTCGCAGGCGAGCTTCTTCCACAAGCGCTCCGTCGAGGACGGCCGCATCGACTGGACCTGGCCCGCCCAGAACCTCGAACGCCTGGTCCGCGCCCAGTCCGACCCGTACCCCAGCGCCTTCACCTTCCACCGGGGCCGGCGCGTCGAGGTCCTGGCCGCCAGGGTCTCCTCCGCCCGGTACGGCGGGACGCCCGGCCGGATCTTCTACCGCGAGGGCGACGGCGTGGTGATCGTCGCCGGCGCCGACGCCGCCACCGGCCGCAATCACGGCCTGGCCATCACCCGCGTACGCACCGAGGACGGCCGCGAACTGCCCGCGGCCGAGTACTTCACCTCCATGGGCGGCTACCTGACCCGCACGCCCTGACCCCCCGGGGGTCCGGCCGGCGGTTCCACCGCATGCGCGACCACGGCAGGGACAGCTCCCCCGCGGCGGTGACCTCGCGCGGTACGAGGTCTTCGACGGGGGCGGCCTCGCGGTGGCGGGCGTAGACGGAGTCGACGTAGCGGTGGCCGGTGTCGGCCGCGACGAAGACGACGGTCCGCTCCGGGGCGCGCCCGCGTTCGTGACGGGCAGCCAGGTAGCCGGCTCCGGCGGACAGCCCCGCGAAGACCGCGTGCCGGCGCAGCAGGTCGACGCCGCCCGCGAGGGCCGCGTCGAAGGAGATCCAGTGCAGGGTGTCGTACAGCTCGTGCGCCACGTTGCCGAAGGGGATGGAGCTGCCGATGCCCGCAATGATGATCTCGGGGTCGCTGACGTGCTCCGCGCCGAAGGTGACGCTGCCGTACGGCTGTACGCCGACCAGCTCCACGTCCGCGCTCCCGCCCGGACCCGCGCGCAGGTAGCGGGCGAGGGCGCCGGTTGAGGCCCCCGAGCCGACCCCGCCGACGAGGGTGAGGGCGATCCGGTCGGGCACCGTCTGGTCCCAGCGGACGCCGCCCATGCCGAGCAGGAAGACCACGTACGCGGAGA